>DAOSXE010000032.1 GCA_035380285.1 bacterium
TCCATGCCCTATGCTTTCTCGACCATGAAGGACATGAAGATCATGAAGGGGGACGGAAGAGGGTGAGGTTGAGGGGCACGCTACGCCCTATGCTCCATGCTCTCTGCTTCCTTCCTCCCCCGCCTTCCCCAGGTATTCGAACCATTCCCGGGTCGCCTCCCCGATGCTTTCCGGGGTCCAGACCGGCGCTTCCCGCCAGTAGTCGATGTTTTCGAGCATGATCCCGACGCCTTCCTCGATCGGGACCCGGGCTTCCCAACCCAGTGCCCGGCGGATCTTGGAAACGTCGGCGTGGGTGCAGTCCGGTTCCCCGGGCCGTTTGGGGATGTGGATATGTCCCCCCCCCAGCAGCTCGACCAGGCGGTTGACGCTGACCGGCCGGCCGCTGCCCACGTTGAAGATCTCGCCCGAAACATCGGACTGGGCAGCGGCCAGGCAGGCGGCGGCCACGTCGGTGACGAAGGTGAAGTCCCGGGTCTGTTCGCCGTCGCCGACCACGGTGAAGGGCTCCCCGGCCAGTTTCTGGGCGAGGAAGACCCCGAAGACCGCCCCGTAGGTCCCGGAGGTGCGGGAGCGCGGGCCGTAGACGTTGAAGAAACGCACGGAAACGGCGGGAAGCCCGTAGACTTGAGCCCAGTGCATGACGTACTGCTCGCCCACGTTCTTGGTCAGAGCGTAGGGGTACTGGGGCCGGATCGGCGCCGTCTCCGGGGTCGGGTAGGCGTCGGGGATGCCGTAGCAGGACGAGGAGGCGGCGTAGACGAGGCGCTTGACGCCGGCCGCCCGCGCGGCCTCGAGCACGCTGATGGTGCCGTCGACGTTGGATCGGTGGTAACCGAGCGGGTTGCGGATGGAGGGGACGATGTCGGCCAGAGCGGCCAGGTGGAAGACCCAGTCCGCGCCGTCGAAGAGGGGGAGCAGGGAGGCGTGGTCGACGATATCGAGCTTATGGAAGCCCGGTCGCCGCTCGGTGCGCAGCAGGTTCAGGTTCTGTTCCCTCCCGGTGGAAAGGTTGTCGATCACCTCCACGTCGTGGCCCTTCTCCAGGAGCAGTTCGACCAGGTGGCTTCCGATGAAGCCCGCGCCTCCCGTCACCAATGCCTTCATCGTTCTTCTTCTCCCGCGTCTGGGGGCGGGGTCGCGGTGAGCCGCCCCGCGATTCTCCTGATCCGGACGGGGTCGGCGGGCCCGATCGTCCAGACCGCGTTCTCGGGGCGGTCGGTGAAGGAAGCCAACTCTTCCCCGCTGAAGATCCACTGGTAGGTGCCCTGGATCATGCCCAGCTTGGCCATGGTCCGGTTCCAGCACAATTGGGGGAGCTTTTCCGTCACCGCCGGATCGATGTAGAGCCGCGCCGAGGGGTTGATCCGCCCGTCGTCCAGATGAGTTTTGACGTTCTTCAGCAGGTTCCCCAGCGGGGCCAGTTGATCGCTGATGACGCCGGAATAGGTCCAGGAGAGGTAGGCGTTGGCGGCGATCAGGGGCACCGCCGCCAGGGCGATCACGGCCTTTTCCCGCCGCCGGGGCCGGAACAGCCCGCAGACGAGGACGATCCCGGCCATGACGGCGAGGGCGTTGGGAACGAACTGATAGCGGAACTGGGTGTAGGGGTAGATCACCAGGTTGGTGGTCAGGCGCGCTGCCACGACCACGAAAAAATAGCTGAAATAAAGGTAGAGGAGCAGCCCCAGCGCCGCCGCCGTCCCCCCCCGTTTCCGCAGCCGGAGTCCCACGAGCCCGGCGGCGCAGAGGCAGAACCCCGCCGCCCCCGCCCAGATGATCTTGAGGTAGAGGCCCGAGGACCAGCGCAGCAGCATTCCCCCCATGTCCACGTTGTCCGCCACCGTGGCCGGTATGGGGAGGATGGGGAGGAGGTTGACCGCCACGCTGTTGTAGAGAAGGTTGAAGAAGACCCCGGCCGCGGCCAGGAGGAGAAGCGGAACCGAGGGGATGTCCGTTCTTCCCATGTAGGAAGCGGCGCCGCGGCTGAGCAGGACCGCGCCCAGATAGCAGATATAGACGGCAAGCACGGCGCCGGCGACCAGGAGCAGCCCGGCCCGCCGCGAGCGGTTCCCCCGGGCCGGATAAAGGGCTTCGACCCCGACCAGGACCGCGGGCCAGGGGGCGAAGACTTCGTAGGAAAACATCCCGGGCAGAAAGAGAAGGACGCTTCCCGCCAGCCGCCGTGGGTCGCCGGTGCGGTGGAAGGAGGCGAAGAGGAGAAACCCCCCCAACATGAAGGCGAACCCGGCCAGGGAAGCGAGGTGAAAGGTCCAGGTGACGATGTCGAAGTGGGAAAATAGAAAGGCCAGCAAGGCGGTGAAAACGGCGGCGATCTCGGGGTCGGCGCGGAACACCCTCACCGCCAGGCGGTAGAAGAGAATCAGGCAGAGGAAATACAGGCCGAAGGAGAGCAGGTGGTTCCCCGCGAACCAGGAGCCGAACATCCGGTATTCGAGATAGAGGTAGACGTAAAACAGGGGACGGAAGGTGCCGTGGCCGAAGGGGTCGTAGTTGCAGATCGTCCCCAGCCCGTAGGGGGAATGGGGAGCGTCGACCAGGCGGAAAGCCCAGAAGGCCGGCCAGTAGTCGCTGCGCGGGGGGTTGCGGAACGACGGGTAGTAGATCGCCAGCAGGAGCAGGAAGATAACCACAAAGATACAGGCGCTTCTGAGCCGGGCGCTGTCGCAAAACGTGGGCATTTCCGGAACTCTTGAAATGTTTACACCTTCGGGAGTAAAAACGTATACTACATCCTTTAATCATGGCGGCAAACAGCGAAATGAAGAAACGGGCGGCCGAGACGCGCCGCCGGCTGGTCCGGATGCACAAGACCGGCTCCCACTTCGGTTCGGCGATGTCGATCGCGGACATTCTCACCGTTCTCTACTTCCGCGTCCTCAGGATCGGCTCCCCCGACGACCCCGGCCGGGACCGGTTTCTCCTGAGCAAGGGCCACGCCGCTTCATGCTGGTACGCCACCCTGGTCGCCCGGGGTTTCGCGCCGCCGGAGGTACTGGAAGATTATCTGGCCGACGGCTCCAGCCTGTACGGGCACCCGGTGCGGAACGGGCTCCCGGGGATCGAGGCTTCCACCGGGGCCCTGGGCCACGGGCTCCCCATCGGGGCGGGTATGGCCCTGGCCGCCCGCAACGACGGGAAGGGCTACCGCGTCTTCGTCCTGATGGGAGACGGGGAGACCCAGGAAGGAAGCGTCTGGGAGGGGGCGATGCTCGCTTCCCGGCTGAAGCTGGACAACCTGACGGCGATCATCGACGCCAACAACTTCCAGGGGTTCGACTGCGTGGAGAACATCCAGCCCATCTCCAGCTTCCGTCCGCGCTGGGAAGCGTTCGGCTGGGCGGTGCGGGAAGTCGACGGCCACGACCACGAGCGCCTGGAAGAGGTCCTGGCATCGGTTCCCTTCGAAACCGGCAAGCCTTCCCTGGTGGTGGCCCGCACCGTCAAGGGCAAGGGGGTCGGGGACATGGAAGGAAAGTTCGAAAGTCATTATCTCTCCGTTCCCCGGGATAAGATCGAGACCTACTGCCGGGAGATCGACCGCGCCGCCGGGGAGGAGGAGAGATGAGGCAGGGGTTCATCAGGACGGTGATGGATCTGGCGGCGGAACGCGAGGACGTCTACCTGGTTACGGCCGACACCGGGTTCACCATCCTGGAGCGGTTCCGGGAACGCTATCCCGACCGCTACCTGAACGTGGGAATCGCCGAGGCGGCCATGGTGGGGGTGGCGGCGGGGCTGGCCCTCTCGGGGAAGCGGGTCTTCTGCTACACCATCGTTCCTTTCGCCACCATGCGCTGCTTCGAGCAGATTCGGGTCGACCTCTGTTACCAGAAACTGCCGGTGGCGCTGGTCGGCGTCGGCCAGGGCCTCACCTACGGAACCGCGGGAGCGACCCACCACGCCATCGAGGATATCGCCGTCATGCGGGCGTTGCCCGGCATGACCGTGATCTGCCCCGGCGACGCCCTGGAGACCGCCCGGGCGGTGAGGGCCTCCCTGGAGCTGGACGGCCCCTGCTACATCCGGATCGGGAAGTCGGGGGAGCCGCCGGTTCACGAATCCGAGGATTTCGAATTCGAGATCGGGAAAGGCTGCCTGCTGCGCCCGGGGCGCGGCCTGGCCCTGATCGCCACCAGCAATATGGTCGAACCGGCCCTGCGGGTGGCGGAAGCATTGGCAGCGGCGGGAGAAGACCCGGCGGTGGTGAGCATGCACACGGTCAAGCCCCTCGACCGCGGACTTCTGGAAGAACTCTCCCGGACCTGTCCGCTGCTGGCCACCATGGAAGAGCACTCCCTGATCGGCGGATTGGGGAGCGCGGTGGCCGAAGCCGTGGTCGACGGGAACCTCCCCGTCAAGGTCGTCCGCTTCGGGATCCCCGACACCTACGCCCCGGTGGCCGGCAGCCAGGATTATCTTCGGGAACTCCTGGGGTTCTCCCCCGCCCACGTGGCCGCTCGTTTGAAGGAGGAACTGGTCGAGCAATGAGCTACAACCATAAAAAACTGGCCGCGCGCAGGTATTGGAACCGGGTCCGCACCCTGGCGCACATGCTTTCGATCAAGGCCCTGCGCAAACCGCGCTATCCCTTCTACGTCAACCTGGTGATCAACAGCCGCTGCAACCTCAAGTGCGCCTATTGCTTCGGGAGATATTCCAACCGTCAGCGCCCGGACTGGGACCTCGGCGAACTGAAAAAGCTGATCGACGACCTTCGGCGCCGGGGGACCAGGTATATCCTGGTCCAGGGTGGCGAGCCCCTGCTCTACAAGGAGCTGGGAGAACTCTTCCGGTACATCGACTCCAAGGGGATCGTGACCGCCATCGTCACCAACGGCCAGTTTCCCGAACGGCTCCGGGAGATCCCGGAAATAGCCCTCCTCGACAACGTCTGCTTCTCCCTGGACGGGGCCCGGGAAGGAAACGACCGGGTCCGGGGCCAAGGAACCTTCGACAAGGTCATGGAGTCGATCAAGGTGGTCCAGGATACGCACAAGGTCCCGGTCAGGATCAACACCACCGTGACCAAGTACACGGTTCACGACGTCGACTTCATGGCGGAGATGGTCCGGGAGAAAAACGTGGAGTGGGGGATCAACTTCCTCTTCAAGGGGGACGAAACCCTGGAGGGGGAGGACCTGGCCCCCGAGGACGAGGACATCATCGCCTACCAGAACAAATTCGTGGAGTATATCCGGCGGGGGTACCCCATCTTCAGCACCACCAAGATCCTGCGCTACACCCTGGACTGGCCCGTTCCCTACACCCGCAAGTACCTGGGGAAAGCCGAGTCCCTGAAACTCATGGGGAAACGGTGCATCGAGTGCCAGTACGGGAACTACGAACTCGTGATCGACGAGGACGGCTGTCTCTACCCCTGCCAGGGGATGCAGGGCCAGTTCGACGCCAAAAACCTGCACGAGGTCGGGTTCGACGAGGCCTTCAAGCACCTGGAGACCAAGCCCTGCTACACCTGCTACCTGGTCTCGATGATCAACACCTCGGCCATGATCAACTGGGACCTCGACGTCATCGCCGAAACCGTCCGGGGGACCTTCCGGAGCCGATTATGGAAAAGCCGGAAAGCCGTTTCGCGATAACCCTGGTCATGCCCGCCCTCGACGAGGAGGCGAATATCCGCCCGGCGCTGGAACGGTGCCTGGAGGCCTACGACCGGATGGGGATCCAGGGCGAAGTCCTGGTGGTGAACGACGGTTCGACCGACCGGACACCCGAACTGGTGCGGGAGGTCGCCCGGTCCGACCGGCGGGTGAGGATGATCGAGCACGATCGGCCCCGGGGGATCGGGGCTTCGTTCCGCGACGGCGTGGCCGCCGCGCGGGGGGAGGCGGTGGCGATGATGCCCGGGGACAACGAGAACGACCCGGCGGAGATACTGCGCTTCCTTCCGCTCCTGGACGAAGTCGACCTGGTCGTTCCTTTCGTTTTCAACCGGGAGGTGAGGGGAAGAAAACGGAACTTCTACTCCGCTCTTTACCTGGCCATCGTCAACCTCACCTTCGGGCAGAAGTTCAACTACACCAACGGGACCGTGCTCTACCGCCGCTGCGTCCTGCTGGATTCGCCCAACCGCAGCGACGGGTTTTTCTTTCAAACCGAGAACCTGGTCCGGGCGGCCCGGCGCGGGTATCTGTTCGCCGAGGTCCCGTACCGCTTGGACGTGCGGGAGACGGGCGCCTCCAAGGCCGTTTCCCTGAAATCCCTGAAGCGGATCGCGGCCGATTACCTGGCCTTGATCGGGGAAGTCTACGGGGCCGGCACGCCGCCGCCCCCCGCCGAAGGGTCGGTGACCCGGCTCCGGCGGGGGCCGGAGACCGCGCCTTCCCCGGCACCGCGTTGATGCATTACCGCAGTACAGGAAAAGTATCATGACCGAAAAAAACCTTATTCTCGACGGGCACAAGCTCATGTGGCACCTCGATCGGGTCAAGGCTTGGCTGGCGGGCGAGCGGATCGCCCCCATCACCATCGACTGCGCCCTGACCCGGCGTTGCAACTACAACTGCGTCTACTGCTACAGCAAGCTCCAGGAACACGACGACCACCGTATGACCAAGGACGTGATCTTCCGTTTTCTCGACGATGCCGCCGAAATCGGGGTCAAGGCCATCAGCTTCGTCAGCGACGGGGAGAGTCTCTGCTCCCCCCATATCTACGACGCCGTCCTCCGGGGAAAAGCCAACGGCCTGGACATGGCCATGGGCACCAACGGCTACCTCCTGAAGACCGAGCGCCTGGAAGAGGTGCTCCCGGCCCTGACCTACCTGAGGTTCAATATCTCGGCCGGCGAAGCCGACCGCTACGCCGAGGTCATGGGCTGCCGGAAGGAGTGCTTCGACCGGATCTGCGAGATCATCCGCGAGTGCGTCCGGGTCAAGCGGGAGAAGGAGCTGCCCGTCACCCTGGGGCTGCAGATGGTGCTCATGCCCCAGTTCCGCGACCAGGTCATCCCCCTGGCCCGGCTGGGCCGGGAACTGGGAGTGGACTACACCGTGATCAAGCACTGCAGCGACGACGAGTTCGGCCACCTGGGGGTGGACTACTCCAAGTATTTCGAACTGACCGACCTGCTCAAGGAGGCCGAGGGTTATTCCACGGAGGAATATACCGTTCAGGCCAAGTGGTCGAAGATCATGAGCGGCGGCGGCCGGCGCTATTCCCGCTGCTACGGCGCTCCCTTCATGCCCCAATTCTCCGGGTCGGGGCTGGTCGCCCCCTGCGGGATGCTGTTCAACAGCCGCTACGCGGAAAAGTTTCACATCGGCAGCATCATCGACACCTCCTTCAAGGAACTGTGGCGGTCCGACCGTTACTGGGAAGTGATGGACTTCATCGCTTCGGAGGCGTTCGACGCCCGGACCGATTGCGCCTGCCTCTGCCTCCAGCACAAGATCAACGAATTCCTCTGGGACGTCAAAGAGGGGCTGATAGAACTCAAGGAGCCCTCGGGCGAACCTCCCCAACACATCAACTTTATCTAGGTGACCATGTCGGAACGCATGAGCGGCGACGCCCTCCGGGCTCGAAGCGCCGAGCTGAGAAAACTGATCGTCCGGGCGATCTGCCGGACGCCGGGCGGGCACCTGGGCGCGGCGCTTTCCATCGCGGACCTTTTGACGGTTCTGTATACCGACATTCTCGCGGTCGACCCCGCGCGCCCCGACGACCCTTCCCGGGACCGGTTCGTTCTCAGCAAAGGCCACGCCGCCGTGGCGCTCTACGCCGCCCTCTACCAGGCCGGGTTTATTTCCCGGGAAATTCTGGACTCGTTCGGGTCCCGCGGAACCGTTCTGGGCGGCCACCCGGACATGCACAAGGTCCCGGGCGTCGAGGCTTCCACCGGCGCCCTGGGCCACGGCCTGTCCTTCGGGGTGGGGACGGCGCTGTCGGGCCGGCTGGAGAACCGCGGGTTCCGGGTATTCGTTCTGCTGGGCGACGGCGAGTGCCAGGAAGGCAGCGTATGGGAGGCCCTTCTTTTCGCCCCCGCGCATGCCCTGGACAACCTCACCGTCATCGTCGATTACAACAAGCTGCAGGCCATGGACAGACTGGAGAGCATCGTTCCCCTGGAGCCGTTGGCCGACAAGCTCCGGGCCTTCGGATGGGAAGTACGCGAAATCGACGGGCACGACGTCGACGAGATCCGGGAAACGCTCTCCCGCGTCCCCTTGGCGCCGGGCAGACCGAGCGCCATCGTCGCCCACACCGTGAAGGGGAAGGGGATATCGTTCATGGAGAACGTCCCCATCTGGCATTACCGTCTCCCCGACGAAGAAGAGCGCAGGATCATCTGCCGCGAACTGGAGATGGAGGGGCTGTGAGGAACGCGTATCTCCAGGCGCTGACCCGGCTGGCGGCCGAAAACGACCGGATACTGGCCCTGGTGGCCGATAACGGGGCCATCGTCTACGACGAGTTCAGGCGCCTGTACCCGAACCGGTTCATCAACTTCGGCATCTCCGAAGCCAATATGGTCGGAGCCGCCGCCGGGCTGGCCTCCTGCGGGTGGGTCCCCTACGTCTACACGATCTCGGGGTTCATCACCATGCGGGCTTTCGAGCAGGTCCGCAACGATCTCTGCTACCAGGAGATGAACGTCAAGCTGGTGGGGATCGGGGCCGGGTTCGTGTATTCCGATCTGGGGCCGACCCACCACGCCACCGAGGATTTAGCCCTGATGAGGGCGCTCCCGGGGATGACCGTCCTTTCGCCCGCCGACGGGCTGGAGGCCAGGAAAGCCACCCGGGCGGCGGCGGAGATACACGGTCCGGTCTACCTCCGTCTCTCCCGGGGAAATTCCCCGGCGATCTACGCCGGGGAGTACGACTTCCAGGTGGGGAGGGGAGTGGTTCTGCGGGAGGGGACGGACGTGGCCCTGCTCGGCACCGGCGAGATTGTACGGGACGTACTGACCGCCGCCGAACTCCTGGAACGGGAAGGCGTTTCCGCCCGGGTGATCAACATCCACACGCTCAAGCCCCTCGACCGGGAGTTGATAGCCGCCGCGGCCGCGACCGGCGCGGTGGTTACGGTGGAGGAGCACAGCATCATCGGAGGGTTGGGGAGCGCCGTGGCCGAGGCCCTCCTCGAAGAGAACCGCGGCGGCACCGCCTTCGTCCGGCTGGGCCTGCGCGACCGCTTCGCCGAGGGCTACGGCTCCCACGCCGAAATGAAAGAGATGAACGGCCTCGATGCCGCCGCCATCGCCCTTGCCGCCCGCGGCCTGGTCCGGAGGGGGAAATACTCCGCACCATGAGAACCGGCCTGACCGTCAAGCGGGCGCGGATGCTGTTGAACATCCTGCATTGCCACCTGGTCGGCCGGCGGCAACCGATCAACGTCTATCTGGCGGTCACCAACCGCTGCAACCTCAGATGTTATTACTGCTACGGAGAATATCCGGAAAGAAAGGACTGGAAGGAATTCACCACCGATGAGCTCCTGACTCTGATCGACGAGTTGGGGCGCCACGGAACCCGGCTGCTTCAACTTCAAGGGGGGGAGCCGTTATTGCGGGAGGACATCGGAACGCTGGTCGACCGGGTCCGGCGCAATGGGATCATCTGCGATATGATCACCAACGGGATCCTGGTGGAACGGAAGCTCGACGTCGTCAAAAAGCTGGACTCCATCTGCATCAGCCTGGACGGGAGGGAGGAACTGAACGACCGCAACCGCGGCTCCGGAACCTTCGCCAAGACCATGCGCGCGATCGAGCTGGCCTCGTCCCACGGCGTGCCCACCCGGATCAACGCGGTGCTGACCGCCGAGACGACCGACGCCGACTTGGATTTCCTGGCCTCGGCCGCCCGGCGCTTCGGAGCCCTCTTGAATTTCTCCCTCTCGTTTCAGTACGAAACGCTCAAGGAAGGCGGCCCCTCCCACCACCTGGACATTCCCGATGAAAAAATCCGGGATTTTCTCCGGCGGATCAAGGCGCTCCAGCAATGTAAATACCCGATTCAATTCACGGAGCGTGCCCATGACGTGGCCTTGCGCTGGCCGTTTTCCTACCAGAAAAGAATGGCCCGGGCCTCGGAGCTGCCGGAGGGTTTCAGCTATCCCAAGTGCTACCACGCCGATTACGTCGTCTTCATCGACGGCGACGGGAGCGTGTACCCCTGCTGCAACTTCTGGGGCAAACCCCGCTGGAACATCCGCGAACACGGCTTGACCGCCAGCCTCAACGGGTTGAGCCGAGAAGGATGCGAATCCTGCTATATCCTCTCCTACATAGACCGCAATCTGGTTTTCGGAATGAGGCCTTCGACCCTGTTTCATTATGTCGTGCGGGCCCTGCGGGAACTGGCCTAGGAGGGGGACCGTGACTCTGGGCAAGGAGATCAGGGCGGCCGCCGGTTTGACGCGGGCCCGCCTTCTCCGGCGCCGGGTTCCGTTTTTCGTCCAGCTCATGCCCACCGAGCGCTGCAACCTCAGGTGCCGGTACTGCTACGCGGAATTCGGGCACCGGGTCCGGGAGGACTTTCCCCGGGACCGGATTCTCTCGGTCATCGACGGACTGGCGCGCCTGGGGACGAAGGTGATCATGGTCGCGGGCGGAGAGCCGACGCTCTACGAGGGCTTGGGAGAGATGATCGAGCGCATCAGCGGCCACGGGATCGAATGTTCCGTCAACACCAACGGCCTCCTCGTTCCTCGGCGCCTGGCGGAGCTGGAGCGGGCCGATATGCTCAGCATCAGCCTGGACGGGCCGCCGGAAATTCATGAACACTACCGGGGGAAGGGGACCTATGAACGGGTCCTGGCGGCGGCGGAGTCCGCCCGCGCCCGGGGGCTGCGGGTTCAGTTTCAATTCACGCTCACCCGCGAGCCGATCCGGGCGTTTCGCCACGTTCACGAGATCGCCGAAAGAATGGGCTGTTTCATCGGGATCAATTTTCTCCGGCCCCAGGAGCGGATCGACGGGACCCGGGTGGAGGCGGAAGAAGCCGGCGACGAAGAAATCCGCGAGTTTATCGGTTGGCTGGCGTCGGAACGCCCCGCCACCGTTCCCTACCCGGGGTATTTGTTTTCCTACGTGCTCCGCTGGCCCTACGGATACGGGCGCCATTTGATCCGCGACCGGGCCGAGCTGAACGGGTTCAAGCCGATAGTCTGCCGTTCCGGAAACTATCTCGTCGCCATCGACAACGTAGGCGACATCTATCCTTGCACCAAGCTCTTTTACAGCGAACCCCTGGGCAATTGTCTCGACGGCGGCATCGAGCGGGCCTGGGCGAACCTGGCTCCCGTGCGTTGCCAGGCCTGTCTCGATTTGGGGTGCAACCTGATGAACGGTTTTCTGGGCCTGCATCCGCGCTCTCTCATCGGACTCTCCTCGGCCTGGCTGCGGACGCGTCATCGATGAAAACGCCTTCGCCGTGGCTGTGGGTGGTCCTCGGGGCCGTGGCCCTGGTCCTGGCTCCCATGCTGTTCGGGTGGCTGGGCGTTTTTTTCGACGATTACTACGAAACCTTCAGCAACCTCGATTTTCTCGCTGAAACCGTCAAAGACGGGCACCTGCCACTGTGGGACCCCCATGTCTTCGCCGGCGGAAGGGTCAATTATCTCCCCAACACCCGGGTCTGGTATTGGCCCCTGTATCCTTTCTACCTGTTAGCGCCCTCGGGGGACGTCGACGGAGCATATTTCTGGCTGATCAAGCTCCCTCTCCTGGTTCACTGGCTTCTGGCCGCGCTGGGAGCATGGCTTCTGGGCCGGCGCGCCATCCGCCTCGGTCCCGAAGGCTCCGCCGCCCTGGCCGTCGTCTACGCCCTGGGAGCGGGGATGACCTACAATATCTGCGATCCCAACACCACCTACGCCGTGGCCTGGGTCCCCTGGGCATTGTTCGGAATCGATTCCCTGGCCCGCGGCGGCCGGGGACCCGGAGCTGCGGCGGGCGCGCTGGCGGTGGCGTTCATCGGTCCCTGCGGATCCGACGTCCGCGCCATTTTCAGCCTGGCCGCGATTGTCGCGCTGGTCGCGGTTCTGGCGCTTTTTTCCTGGGGACAGCGGGACCGGAGATACGCGTGGAAACTGTGCGCCGCGGCCGCGGTCGTGTTGGCGCTGGGTTTTCTCCTCTCCGCGCCTTATTGGTTGGGGATGACGGAGACGGCCAGGGCCTACCGGGCGTCGCCTCTCCTCTCGGAGGCCTGGGCGGCCTCTCCCATGTTCAGTATGCCCTGGCGTCACCTGGCCACCGTCATCGTTCCCGATCTGTTCGGGACGCTGACCTGTTCCCAGGGCGTGAAACTGGGGTTCCCGGGCCTCGAAGACTATCTGCACGTGGAAGGGAACCTGACCGGAGGTTACTTTCTGGTTCTGGTCGTGGTCCTGGGCGCGGTGGCCGGCCTTACCCGCCGCGAGAAAGGAAACGACGATCGGTACGTTCGCCTGCGCCGCCGCTGGTGGGGAGCTTCGATCTGCCTGGTGGGGTTCTCCTGGTTGCTGGTGACCGGGAGCTATTCTCCCGTCTACCTGGCCTTGGTCAGGCTGGTCCCGGCCTGCGGGCTCCCCTACGCCGTCCGCTGGCGGATACTCGAGCATCTGGGAATGGCCCTGGCCGCCGGCGTCTCGGTACATTGGCTGTTCGCGTCCCCGCGGCCCCTGCGGCGCTGGGCAGCCGTGGCGCTGGGGGCGCTTATAGCGGGAATTTTTATCAGCCAGGGGATGTATTCTCCCCCGGGGGGGAGGCCGGCGGCCCTGGTGGCCTGGGAACAGTACCGGGGTTGGCTCCTGACCGGTCCCGGAGCTCTGTTGCTGGTCGTGCTCCTGGCCACGGTCCTGGTTGCGGTCTTCAACCGGCGGCGCTGGCTGAAGACGTTTCTCCTGGGGGCGCTGATGGCGGAGGCGGCGGTGCAGGGATTCCTGGTCGTGTATTTTCTGGAGTGGGCCGATGTCCCGGAATGGATCAAATACCGCTATCCCTCGGAGACCGCTTATTACCGGATGACGGCGCCAGCGCCGCTTCCGCTTCCGGTTTCGGGGCCGTTGCGGACGGTATATTATTTCAGCCTGCTCGACCAGACGGCGACGCTTCACGGGGGAGATTACCTCTTCGGGCATTGCTCCAAGCCCCTGGTCCCCCGCCTGCGGGAGGCCGTGGAGGAGGTAGCGACCGGATATCCGTACGCCTTGCGGCTGCGCAACCCCGGGATGCGGTTTTACCCCAACATGAGCGTCGCCCGGATCTGGCTCAAACCGGCGGCGCCGGGGGGTAACCTGGTCGAATACCGGCCGCGGGACGTCCTGCCCCGGGTTTTTACCCAGAACCGCGCGGTGCTGACCGGCCCCGACGAAGCCAGGGAGGAACTGATCCGCGGAGACCTCCGCCAGGCGGCGTTCGTGGAATCCTCGCTCCCCGTGCCCTTGGAAACGATCGGGTACGGGGAGCTCAAGACCCTCGGCAATCCGCAAGCCGGTTTCGACGAGCTGCAACGCCGGAACCGCGTCGAAAAGGTCGGTTTCCCCTCGCCCGCGCGGATGAACGTCGCCATCTCGGTCGAAGTTCCGGCCTTGCTCGTCGCCACCGATGTTTTTCACCCGGATTGGGAAGTCATGGTCGACGGCGCGCCCGCCGCTCCGCTTCGGGTCAATTACATCCAACGGGCGGTCTACCTGGAACCGGGGGAACATGAAGTCGAGTGGTCATTCCGTCCCCCGGCCGTCAGGCGGGGGCTGTGGTTGGTGGCGGTCGGGCTGCTGGGAACGGCGGCCGTGGCGGTCAAGCGCCGCCCCCGGAGGTCCCGTTGATGCCTTTCCCCCGGTTCCGGGTGAGCATGCCGCTTTCGGAGATACCCCGGTTTTTGGGGCCGGTTACCCCCGGAGCGGTCGGGGAGTTCGCCCGGGCGTTTCGGAAATTCGGCGGTTTCGGACCGGTTTTCCCAACGGATTCGGGCCGCTCCGCCTTCAAAATGATCTTAGCCGCCCTGGAGCCGGAACCGGGGGCCGAGATCGTTTTTCCCGCCTACACCTTTCACCCCATGCCGGTTCTCGCCGCGGAATGCGGCCTGGTCCCGGTTTTCGCCGATGTGGAACCGGGAACCTGGAACCTGTCCCCGGAATCGTTTGCCGCCGCGGTCACCTCCCGCACCCGGGCGGTCGTCCCCACCCACCTTTTCGGGGTCCCGGCGCGGATGGACGAAATCGCCGCCGCCGCCCGGGCCCGCGGCATCGCCGTGGTCGAGGATTGCGCCCATGCCCTGGGCGCAGATTACCACGGCCGGCCGGCCGGAAATTCCGGGGACGCGGCGGTATTCACCTTTGCTCCCAGCAAGAACCTCCCCTGCTGGGGGGGCGGCATGATCGCGGCCAATAATCCGGAGCTGGCGGCCCGGTTGGAGGTTCTGACGGCCGCGACGTCTGCGCCTCCCCGGAGCGCTCTCGTCCGCCGTCATTTCGGCAACATGGCGGCGATGCTGGCCACCCACCCGCTTCTGTACGGTTGGACGCTGTACCCCATTACCCGCGCGGCCGCCAGGTCCGGCCGAGACCCCTTCGAAACCAAGTTCATAGAGGAAGCGATTCCTCCCCGGCCCCCTACGGTGCGTCCGCCGGGTCCGGAACGATCGTTTCGGGGAAGGGGGCTTTCTCCGGTCCAGGCCGCGGCGGGGCTTCGCCAGCTCCGGCGGTTTCCCCGCTGGCTGGAGATTCAGCGCGCCCACGCCCGCTTTCTGCGCCACCGGCTGGAAAACCTTGCCCTCCTGCAATTTCAGCAGGAACCACCGGGAGCTAGTTCCTCCTTTCTCTATCTCCGGGTCCGGGTCGAGGACCCGGGGGAAGTGCGCCGCCGCCTGCTTCTTGGCGGGGTGGATACCAAGGCCGACGATATGCGGGACTGCTCCTCGTTGCCGTTTTTTCATGCGGCTTCGTGTCCCGTGGCGGCGCGCCTGGGCGGCCACTGTATCGAACTTCCCTGCAGCCCCCTGTATTCGGCGCAGGATATCGAGAATATCGCCCGGCGAATCATCCGCAGCCTCCGTTGACGTCTGTTCCTGCTGGCCATCGCCGCCATTGGCCTCGGGGCCGGGCGGCGAGCAAGCCGCTTGACTCGCCGGGATTCCTTGAGAGTATAGTCACGATATGAAAGTTATCCCCGACAGCGTCCCGGGAGGGGCGGCTTCCCCGGGAGGAGGCAGATGAAAATACGCGACGGCGCCTACTTCGCCAAGGAAATCGCGCTCATGAACGCTTTCCCTTCCCGGAGAGTTCCCCTGAGCGTGCACGTCGGAGTGACCAACCGCTGCAGCAACCGCTGCCGGTATTGCAACTTCGAATCGCGCCCGCGCGAAGACGAGTGGGAAACCGGGGAACTGCTCAAGGTTCTGGAGGAGATCGGGAACGCGGGCGGCCGCCGGGTTCAGTTCACGGGGGGGGAGCCCATGCTTCGGGACGACATCGGGAAGGTTCTGAACCGGGCCCGGGGACTGGGGCTGTTCACCGGGTTGTCCACCAACGGATTTTCGGTCCCCGGCCGGATCGGGGAACTGCGCGGGGCCGACATGGTCCAGGTTTCCTACGACGGGCCGCCCGAGGTCCACGGCTATCTGCGCGGAGAGAAGAGTCACGCCGAAGCGGTGGCGGCGCTCGACGCCCTGCTGGCGGCGGGAATCCCCGCCTGGATCAACACCGTTCTCACCACCGTCAATTCCGGGCATATCGGGGAGATCGTTGAGTTCGCCCGCTCCCGCGGCATCACGGCCAATTTCGTGCTCCTGGATTTTTTCCTGGAGCCCGGGGGGCATTTCCATCCCGCCCTTTCCCGGATAGAGGGACTGGTTCTTCGCGGAGCCGCGAGGCGGGAGGCCCTGGAGGAGTTGATCGGGTTGAAGAAAGCCGGGGCACCGGTGGGAGGGTCATTGCCCTACCTGGAAAACGCCCGGGACTGGCCCTACGAGGACCGCGTCACCGGACCGGAACCCTCCCGGCTTTACCGCTGTTGGGCGGGCCGGGCCACCGCCCATCTGGAAGCGGACGGGATGCTGTATGCCTGCGGGATGGGCGTGGGCCGCGTGGAAGGCGTGGACGCGAGAAAACTGGGGTTCGCGGAGGCGTGGAAGCGCCTGCGGCCGCTTCCCGGGTGCCGCAGCTGCACCATGGCCTGCGGGGTCGAAGCCAACCTGCTTTTCTCGATGAACCCGCGCGCGGCAATCAACTGGATCGGCTTGGTCTAGGAACAGGAAACCGACCCCGGGCGGGTCGGGGAAAGCTGGAACGGGAGACGGAAATATCCGTCTATTTATTCTTTGCGGCTGGACTGGACTGGAAACGGACGAAGATCTGGGGTATATGTATCATTTCGTAAGATCAACCTGAGGGAGAAAATATGGCGCGTTTCAAGACAGTGATGGTCATCGGCGGAGGGGGGTACGTGGGAGCGGTTCTGGTCCCCAAGCTTCTGGCGGCGGGGTACCGGGTCAAGGTATACGATCTTTTCATCTACGGAACCGAGGTTTTCGACCGGGTGCGCTCCCACCCGGGCTTGGAGTTGATAACGGGCGACGTGCGCGACCTCGTCCGCCTGGAAGAGGCGATGACGGGAGCGGAGGCGATCATCCACCTGGCCTGCATCTCCAACGATCCCAGTTTCGAACTGGACCCGGACCTGGGCAAATCGATCAATTTCGACTGCTTCGAACCTCTGGTCAAGCTGGCCAAGCGCATGGGGGTAAAACGCTTTATCTACGCTTCGTCTTCCAGCGTCTACGGGGTCAAGGAGTGCGAAAACGTTTCCGAGGAGATGACCTGCGAGCCGCTGACCGATTATTCCAGGTTCAAGACCATGTGCGAAGAGGTCCTCCTTCGATACGTCGACGGCGGGTTCGTGGGCCTGATCCTGCGCCCGGCCACGGTCTGCGGTTACTCGCCCCGGCAGCGGCTCGATCTGATCATCAACATCCTCACCAGCCATGCCGTGCTCAACCGCAGAATCATGGTGGACGGGGGGGCCCAGAAACGACCCAACATCCACATCGACGACATCACCGACCTCTACATCCGCTCTCTCGAATATGACGACGATATGATCAACGGCAAGATCTTCAACGCCGGCTACGAGAATTTCCCCGTGGCCGAACTGGCCGAGAAAGTCAAAAACACGGTAGGGGGCGACATCGAAGTGGTGGTCAGGGCCACCAACGATCCCCGCTCCTACCATATCTCATCGGAAAAGATCGCCCGGGAACTCGGGTTCGTCCCCGGCCGGGGCATCGAGGCCGCGGTGCGCGAGTTGAAAGAGGCCCTGGAAGACGGTCGGCTCCGCGACCCCATGAACAACCCCATGTATTACAACATCCGCCGGATGAAGGAAATCAAGTTGAAGTAACCGGCTTCCGGGATTGACCCGGCGCCGCCAGCCCACACCCAAGCAACAGAGATGTCGATGAAAGTTCCGTACTCATACCTCCCGCAACAGTTCGCCGATCCCGAACCGGTCCTCGCAGCCCTGCGCCGGACGCTACTCAAGCATCAGCAATATACCTTCGGCCCCGAACTCGAAGAGTTCGAAAAGAAGATGGCTGGGTATGTCGGGGCCAGGCATTGCCTGGGGACTTCCTCGGGTACGATGTCGCTTTCCCTGCTGCTGAAGGCGGCCGGGGTCGGTCATGACGACGAGGTGATCACGGTCTCCCAGACGTTCATCGCCACCGTCGGCTCCATCGTCTCCGTCGGAGCCCGCCCTTTTTTCGTGGACGTCCTCGACGATTTCACCATGGATCCTTCCTGCCTGGAAGACGCCGTCACCGACCGGACGCGGGCGATCATGCCCGTGCATTACTCGGGCTGCCCGGCCCGGATGGACGAGATCCGGATCATAGCCGACAAGTACGAACTGCCCGTGATCGAGGATGCCTGCTGCGCGATCGGGGGGCGGGTGGGCGGAAAACACGTCGGCCGGTTCGGCCTCGGGGGCGCTTTCAGCATTCACCCCCTGAAAAACCTCAACGCCTGGGGGGACGGCGGCCTGGTGGTCACCGATTCCGACGAGGTCCGCGACCGGATCGGCCTGCTCCGGAACCACGGATTTTCCGACGGGCGGGACCGGGTCGACGTCTTCGGATTCAACGCCCGGCTGGACACGATCCAGGCCGTCGTGGCCGACTGGCTTTTCCCCCGGATCGACGAGATCACCGACGCGCGGATCGCCCATGCCCGGCGTTACGACGAAGCTTTCGGGGGACCGGAGTTCGAAGGGCTGATAACCCTCCCCCCCCGCCGCGCTGACGCTCGGCACGTGTATCATATGTACATGGTTCTGGCCGAAAACCGGGACGAACTCCTGCAGTTTCTTCAGAGCCGCGGGATCGAAGCCAAGGTGCATTACCCCATCCCCGTCCACCTGCAGAAGGCCAGCCTGGATCAGCCGGTCCCCTTCGGCCGCACCGATCTGAGCCGCACCGAAGCGCAGTGCAAGTCCCTGATAACCTTCCCGGTTCATCAACATCTGGACGACGAGCAGATCGAATACGTCATCGACTCGGTCGGGGAGTTCTACCGGGGATGATCGGCGGCCCGGTGGCATTGACGGCCGTTCCGGCCGGGTCGGTTCGGAAAGCGGGAACGCTTTCCCGGGTGGAATGAAAGTACCCTATGTAGATATCGGCGCCCAGTACGCCCGGAATTCCGGGATTCTCGAAGTCATCGCCGGGGTTCTGGAAAGAGGGCAGTTCATCCTCGGGCCCGAGGTGGAGACGTTCGAGCGGCATTTCGCGGATTTCTGCGGCTGCCGGTTCGCCGTGGGGGTGAGTTCGGGTACCGACGCTCTTTTCCTGGGGCTCAAGGCGTTGGGCATAGGCCCCGGCGACGAAGTCGTTACCGTTCCCAATACGTTCCTCTCCACGGTCGCGGCCATCGTCACCGCCGGCGCGGTTCCGGTTCTGGTCGACGTCGGAGACGATTACAACCTGGATCCGGATCTGCTGGCGGCGGCGGTCGGTCCCCGAACCAAAGCGATTATTCCCGTTCATCTGACCGGCCGCCCGGCCCGGATGAAGGAGATCGCCGAAGTCGCCGCCCGGCACGGGATCAAGATACTGGAAGACGCCGCCCAGGCCGTGGACGCCGCGATCGACGGCGTCAGCACCGGCGCCCTGGGGGATCTGGGCGCATTCAGCCTCCATCCCCTGAAGAATCTGAACGTCCCCGGGGACGGGGGGGTGATAACCCTCGACGACGAAAAGCTGCGCGATCGCCTGCTTCTGTTGAGGAACCACGGTCTGAAAAACCGGAACGAATCGGCGCTGTTTTCATTCAACAGCAGGCTGGACACCCTCAAGGCGGCGGTGGCGGACGCGATGCTGAAAAACGTTCCCGAGATCACTTCCCTGAGGAACCGGTACGCCGCGCTCTATGATGAAGGTTTTGAAGACTTGTCGCCGTTCGTCACGCATCCCCCGAGGCTGCCCGCTCTCCGGGAAGCGTTTCACACCTATGTCGTTCAAGTCGAGCGTCGGGAGGAACTCATCGAGTTTCTCGCCCGGCGCGGGGTGGAGACGAAAATCCATTACCCCATCCCGGTCCACCTGATGGAAGCATCCCGGGACCTGGGGTACCGAAAAGGGGACTTCCCGGTGGCGGAGGTACAAGCCGACCGGATCGTGTCTCTTCCCGTCCACCAGCATCTTGTCCCTCAGCAGATCGAGTACGTCATCGAATCCGTCCGCGTTTTTTATCGGTAACCCCCCCACCGCGGCTGTCGTCTTGATCCCTAGCCCGCGGACCCGTTGTTCTCACGCAGGGAGAAGCCGAGCGTACCCCGCGAGGGCGGCGACGGACCTGTGCCGGCGCGGCTTTCACGGGGACAGACGGAGTCGTTCCCGTCGGTGTCGGGGCCGGGCGAACCGCTGCCCCGATGAGGGCGGTCTGGGGACCGGGTTGAGATGGATTTTGCCCGGTAAGGTCGGCTATACTGCCAAAATACGGTTCCCCGGCTATCGCGGGCACGTTTGTATTTGGCGGAGATTGGCGCTGAAGAAAAACCGATGATTCTGCTTATTTTTCCCAATCCCAGTCCGTTTCCCTATCATGCCATGACGCCGTTGGCGGTCTTTTCGGTCGGGACCTATCTGGAACAGGCCGGGGTCGAAGTCGAGTATTACGACGAGCGCGTCCAGGACCGGAACGAGTTGGACGCGATTCTGGCCCGGCGTCCCTCTTTGATCGGGATCAGCGCCCTGACCTCGTTTCAGATCGAACGCGGCCTGACTCTAACCCGTTACGTTCGGGAGCGTCTTCCCGGTGTGCCCGTAGCCTGGGGCGGCGTTCATCCCAGCATGATGCCCGAACAGACGCTGGCCCGGCCGGAGATCGATTTCGTAGTGATCCGGGAAGGGGAGGAGACCACCCTCGATCTTTACCGGGCATTGGCTGCCGGCACCGAGGACTTCGGCTCCATCCTGGGATTGGCCTGGAAGAATCCGGCAGGGGATATAACGGTAAACCCGTCCCGGCCTTTTCTCGAGGCCGACCTGCTGCCTTTTCCGTACCAGGGCCGGGCCGCCCAACTTTTCCCGCGGTACCTCCGGCCCGATGCTTCTTTCCCGACGATCGGGTACCAGGCTTCCCGCGGGTGTCCGTATTCCTGCCGCTTCTGTTATAACGATTTCTTCAACCAGCGGATCTGCCGTCGTAAATCTCTCGACAAAGTTCGGGACGAACTGGCCGCCATCCGGGGACTGGGCGCCGACAACATCTTTTTCTACGACGACAGCATGGGCGGCCGCCAGGATCTTCTGTACGACCTGGTCTCGGTCATGAGCGGCCTCTCGTTGAAATGGTCGGCCAGTCCGAGAATCCACTTCATGACCGAAGAGTTGGTCAGGGGGTTCGAACGGACCGGCTGCCAATGGCTGTTTTTCGGGATCGAGTCGCCCCTGGACCGCATGCTGCGCTACATGAAGAAGGGAATCACCCGAGAGCAGATCGAAACCGGCATATCCCTGATGCGAACTTCCTCCATCATCACCACCTACTCCCTGATGGTTGGTTTCCCCGGCGAAACCTACGAGGATTCTCTGGCCGTTCTCGATTTTGCCGACGAACTTCACGAACGTCACCCGTCCGCCGAAATCGTCATTCAACCCTATGCTCCTCTTCCCGGAACCGATCTTTATCAGGAAGCCCTGGAGCACGGTTTCCAGCCGCCTCCCTCGCTCGAAGACTGGAGCCGGTTCACCATGGACAGGATCCACACCCCCTGGCTGAAGAGCCGCCCTCTTTTCGCCAACGTGTATCTCATCTCCTTTCTGGCTTTCCGGTACGAGCATATGCTGGGGGACCTCGACAGCTTCCGCTGGGCCTACCGGATCGCTCACCACCTGGCGGCGTTCCGCTGGAAGCGCCGTTGGTTCCGTTTCTACCTTGAGGGGGCCTGCTATCGGGCGTATAACTCCTTCAGTTACTGGAAGGCCCGGCGGCGGGGGGTCTGAACCGGGCATGACCGCAAGGGAGGAGAGAGCCGGGGTGAAGGATTTGTCGGTGGCGGTGATTATTCCCGTCCATAACGATGCCGGTTGGCTCCCGGAATGCCTGGCGGCCGTGGGGCGGGAGGCGCAACCCCGGGGGTGGGAAGTCGTGGTGGTGGATGACGCCAGCACCGATCGCTCCGCGGAGATAGCCGAGGAAGCGGAGGTCAGGGTCATCCGCCTGGCCGAGAACCGGGGCGTTTCGGTATCCCGCAATACCGGAGCTCACGCCGTGAGCGCCGACATCCTGGTTTTCGTGGATTCCGATGTCGTCCCCGAGCCCGGTTGCCTTCAGGCCATGGTCGATATTCTGAACCGCCGACCGGAGGTGCATGCGGTGGGGGCCTACCCCCTCCCGGGAGACCTCAGTCCGGAATGGAGCTCCCACTTCGTCGGCCTGCGTTCCGCCTGGGGCTATCATTGGGAGAAGGGCGAAACCGAGCGGCCGTTTTCCTCCATTCAGTCGGAATGCGGCGCCATTCGGAGCGAGGTTTTCCGGGAACTGGGCGGATTCGTCGAGTGGTACGGGGGGGTGGGGATGGAAGAGTTTCACATGAGCCATGAAATGGAGCGCCGGGGTTATGGGCACCTTCTCCTGCGTTCCGCCGCCTATAAGCATCATTACAAACGGCTGTGCCGCCGCTGCCGGGCCCTTATGGACCGGACCGCCCGTTGGGTGCCCCTGGTGGTGAGGAGGAAAAAGTTCGAATCCCGGGGGGCGGTGGGAACTTTGGACGCGGCCGCGTCCGCGGTTCTTACCATGCTGATTCTGGCCGGGCTCGTCGGCGGCCTGGCGTGGTGTCCGCTCTGGGCCTTTACCGCCATCATGCTGTTGATTCAGATGGTTATCGAGAGACGATTCCTTTCTTTCTCGGCCCGGATATACGGGCCGGGCATGGTCGTGTATGCGCTCTTCGCCCTTCAGGCGCTCAACCTGGCGATCGGAGCCGGTTTCATCTACGGGCTGTATAAATACTGGGCGAAGGAACGATAATATGTTCCCCCGGCGCATGGGCAATCGAAGCCGCGTCGTCCGGGATTACCTGGGCCGAAACCCGACGATACGGGGATTTCCCCTGGAACTGCAGATCGGGATCACCAATCGCTGCAACCTGGATTGCGTATTTTGCCCCCAGGTCAAGAGCCGCCGCCCCCGGGGGGCGATCGATATCGACTTCCTGGCCGATCTGGTCGGGCAAGCCGCCCCTTTCGTCGATATGATCGACCTCAGTTATGACGGCGAACCGTTCCTCCATCCTCAATGGGACCGTTGCGTACGGGTCTGCCGGGACATAGGAGTCAAAGCCCAGTTCGAAACCAACTGTCTTCTCCTCGACGGGGAGCGCGCCTCCGCGGTCCTGAAATCCGGATTGGCCGCAATCACCCTGAGCATCGACGCCGCCAGCGAGGAAACCTATCGTTCCTTGAAACCGTCGGGGGATTACGGCCGGGTGGTGGCCAACGCCGAGGTTTTTCTCGCTTTGGCGGCCCGGGCCCCCTCCCGCCCCTACATTCAGATCCAATTCGTCTCCACTCCTCAAAATCGACATGAGGCCGCCGCCTTCCGGCGATACTGGGCAGGGAAGGGCGCCGACGCCGTTCATGTCAAACCGATGTTGAATTTCGGCGGCAGCGTCGGTCCAGCCAAGAATTTAGCTGCGGTTCGGCCCTGTATTTTTCTGTGGACGGCCTTAGCGATACAGTGGGACGGGAAGGTACCCCTTTGTTGTCTGGAGATCGAAGGGCGCACCCGAATGGGGGATGCCGCCGAATCGGGCTTGCGGGACATATTTCGGGGGAAAAGCTTCGAGGATGTTCGCCGCCTTCACGTCGAAGGCAATTATCGGCGACACCCCGTTTGCCGGGATTGCTGGGTACCTTCAGTGGCCTGGCCGTTCGTGCTGGGCGCGGCCTTTACCGGGGATCTCTTCCGGCGCAAGATGATAAACCTGCTCGACCGTTTCCGGGCGCCCGATTCCGACCATAGCCGCCGTTCCTCTTAAACCCGCCAGTCGTACCGAGAGCCTTGCTCAAAGCTTATAATGGGGCCACGGGTTTTCCAGCCCATAGAAAGGTCCGGAAAGAAGAAGGACCCAGAACGCGGCCAAGTGGAAGAGTACAACTGTCGTCAGAATGATCTGAACTGTTTTCCCCTTGCGTAAAAGGTCGTTAAAAAATAATCCCAGGCATCCCAGCAGGGCCCCGGCGGCCCCCAGACAATGCCGGGGATAGGTATGGCAAGCCCAGCGTGGTTCCGGGAAAAATATCGAGGCCAGGAAAAGAAAACCGAAGACGGTAACCGCCCATCCGATCAAGGCTAGCCGCCGGGGGTCGTTTATCGAATTGAGCAGAGAAAATACCAAAGCCCCCAGCAAGAGCAGGCTGACGGGCAGGGCGGTAATGAAAATCAGCCGTGTGGCCATGGAATTGGGACGGTCGGGGAGCTGATCGGGCAGCGACCACCAGTTCATATATAGTTTGGACGGCCAGGACAGGTCGGCCGGACAGATTCTCTCGTCGCCGAAGTCTTCCGAGTAGGGAATAAACGGTCGGGACAGGATGGAGGCATACCGGAAGCTGAACATCTCCCATCGGTCGCCCGACCAGTTGTCTTGATGAAACCCCTGGTCGTGGTGGACGATGCTTCCGGTATCGGCCCAATGCCGAAAGTAAATGGGGCACGCCGCCACCGCTACGACGGCTCCGGCCCAGATCAATCTACTCAGAATAAAAACGGGTCGGTCTCCGTAATACCAGTGCCGGGCGATGAAACAAGCCGCAACCGGGAGGAAGAATTGGATGCCGTTGTGTTTGATGGCGGCCGCGCAACCTACCATAAGGGCGATCAAGATCGTGATACCCAAGGTAGGCTTTTCCTTTTTTCCCATAACGACCACCATGTAACCCAGGGCAAGGTTGGCCGGAAGCGCCATCAGGGTGTCGTTGTCCACGGTTACCGACATCGTAACCCAACGGGTACTGGAGGCGAACACGATCAGGCTGAGGAAACGGGCTTTCCCTTCGACTCCGATCCGTCGTAAAAAAGCCGACAAGTACCAGGCCAACCCCAAAAAACAGACCACGTTGACGCCTTGGGCGACCCTGCCGGCCCGGAATCCGGTCCAACTAAGCATCCGCCAGGAATAGGCGCTCAACGAGTGATAGACCAAGCAGTGCTGGGCCGACCGCCATTGAAGGACGTGGGGCCAGTCGCCGGAACGGGCGATATCCTCGACTATCCAGATATGGTCTTCATCGTTAAGAAACTCAGGAAAGCGAAAATAGCTAATCAAGCACGCTGCCGCCAGCAGGGACCAGATCAGCCAATCGGCGGTGATTCGCCGCGGTTTTAAAAATATCCCCACCGGATTCATTATCGTCCACCTCGATACATGTCAACTAGCCTGCGGGTCCGGCTCTCCGGGGTGGTGTAATCATTAAACCACAGCCTTGGCGGGAGGGAAACTTCGAACGAACTGGCTCGGCCAGAACGGTTTTGAAGCAGTTTCGCTGTCTTGCCGGGTTGAGGTATCATACATGATCGGGTAGGCGTATGAAACAAAACACCGGCAAAAGCACCAGCGTATCTTTTCCGGGGGGATACCCGTTTCATTCCGGCTACAGTGCGACGGGAACGCCATCCGGGGATAGCGAAACCAGGCGAGGCAGGAGCGGAAAATGAACGCGGACAACCCCGGCCTGAGTTCGCGGTTCCCTCGGGCGATCCTGCTCCTGGTTACCCTGATTTCCCTCTCTCTGCGGCTATGGGATATCGGCGCGGTTCACTTCCAGTTCGATGAATGGCTGGGG
>DAOSXE010000033.1 GCA_035380285.1 bacterium
AGGCTAGCGCAGGGGCGCCCGCCCCGCAAGCGGGAAGGGAGGGGCGGAGAGGGAAACCCCTGTACCGCGGCCTCCTAGGGTTCAGGGGAGAGAAGCAGAGAGCATGGAGCATAGAGCATGGCGAAAAAAACACCGCCACGGCCCCTGGAGATTTCTGCACCTGTGAAAAGCATAGAGCATAGGGCATGGAGCATAGAGACAGAATCCAGGAGTCGGAATTCAGTAGCCCCCGACCTCGGCTCCTAGAGATTTCTGCACCTGATTACTCTGATTGGGGGAAGAATACAGGGTTCGGGGTTCGGGGTTCGGGAACCCCGAACTCTGAACCCTTTCCTCCTAAAAACAGTCCTGCCAGGCGGTGCCGTCGTAGCAACGAAGCTTGTTGGTGCCGTCGTCGAAGTAGAGATCGCCCTTGCCCGGGTCGTCCGGAGGAGCGTCCAGCGGCTCCAGACGCATGACGTCGCCGACGTGGAGGGAGCGGACCGGGCCGACCATGTCGATCCCTACCCCGGTCTCGTCGACGAACAGGGCAGGTGCCGTCGTGGTGTTGAATCCCACCATCAGGGAATCCGGATAAGAATTATACAATTCCAGGAATGTGTCCGGTTCCGTCAGCAATCCTTTGCCGATAACGAAGGCGTTGTCCGCGGCCGCCCAAACCCATTGTCCGATTGCGACCGAATTGTCATTCGCAGACCGAGCCCATTCCCCCATGGCCAGTGAATAATCGCCTATGGCCGCCGAATACGATCCCGACGCCGCGCTGCCTGTTCCCGACGAGGAAATATGCTCTCCCACCGCCATCGAACAATACCCGGTCGCTTGCGAGCGGTCGCCGACCGTCAGAGACGCCATACCCAATTCATCTCCGGTAAAATCAGAGGCGTCGGGGTAACCGGCATAGAGTGCGCCCCGGTCGGCCTTCCAAAGCAAACGGCAATACCAATAATCCCCAAGCTGCAGTGAGGAATTGAAGCGGACATCGACCGCTTCCCCTTCCGGTCCCACCATCAACGACCCGGAAGTCACGCCCGGCAACAAACTCAAGGTGCCGGTGCCTTCGTCGACCCGAACATAGTCCCGGCCGTACTTGGCCCCGCCCCCCGAAACGGGCGAGTCCCCCGAACCGCCGTAGTAGGCACGCGTCAACCCCCGGATATTCCACAACCCCGACGAAGAACGGTAAATACCGATATCGGCCACGCCGTCGCCGTCGTAGTCGCCCACGGCGTTCAGGTCTCCGTTCTTGCCGAAGTAAACCCGCGTAACTCCGCGGACCAGCCACCGGCCGCTGACCGGATTGAAGACCGCTATGTCGTCCTTCCCATCGCCGTCGAAGTCGGCACCCAGACTGTAATCGAGCCCGTAACAAAACAAAAACCCCAGGATTGCCGCCGTCATTAACCCTTTCATGGCATCTCCTTTGGTAAAAATATGCATCACCATGTCCTTGTGTAGTGTTGCTTCCATTGCTGTCCCGGCTCCCATAGAAACGATAATTCACGAGACGTTTTTGGAGTGAGACATTCAGCGCCGATGCCCGACGAAGAAAAAAAGCCGGATGGTCTCTTCCCATCCGGCTTAACCGTCAATCTCCCTAATGCTTTCGGTGTTTTCAACCGACTATAGAGCTTACATTAACTTCAGTATGCTTCCCCTGATTTAATTTTCATCTCTTTTTTCCAGAGAAGTCAAACATTTTTTTTGTTTTTTTCAGAACCATTTAACTAAAACAAGGACCCAACCCCGAAGACAGTAAATTTTATTATAAATTCGGATTCTACACCCGATCAACAAAGATCGGGAAGCACGGGACATAGAGAACCCACCACCAAATATTCAGGCTCGGGTCCGCTGGGATTTTATCATGAAGAACATGACGAGAAGAAAACAGAGAGCATGGAACATAGAGTATAGGGCAGAGCGCTTTTTCGGACAAATGTCCGAAAAAGCGCTCAACGGTTGAAAAAAGAGGGGAATTTTCCGACAATTTCGTATCTTTTGTTCCTCCGCGGCCGGGGTAAACATATCTCTCCCCCTTCATGATCTTCATGTCCTTCATGGTCAAACCAAGATTACGCAGATTGGGAAACGGCTATGGCTCCCATTGTTGGCCGAGCGACATTTTCAACCGGTATTCAACTCTCCCCAAACCCTCTGTGTCCTGTGGTTCAATCCCTCTCTTTGCCCATCCCGAGATTGCTTCGTCGTCCCGCGAAACGCGGGACTCTTCACAATGACCTCGAATATCCCGTCCCCTCTGCTCCCCCAATCTGTGTAACCTGCCTGCCGGCAGGCAGGTCCGTGGACTGCTTCCGTGGCCGAGGTGGTGGGTTCTCCCTGAACCCTGAATTCCTCCCCCAATCAGAGTTAATCAGAGAAATCAGGTGCAGAAATCTCCGGGTCCGCGGCGGAGGGGGTTTTCTCTATGCACTATGCTCCATGCTCTTTGCTTTCTACATGCCTACATGGCGGGTATCGTTTTCGCCGTCGAGGTAGTCGCCGGCGCGGTAGGAACTGCGGACGAACGGCCCGCTTTCGACGTGGGCGAACCCCAGGGCCAGGGCCTCCTCCCGGAGGCGGTCGAAATCGGCCTGGGCGTAGCGGCGGCGCTGGGGCAGATGGCGGCGGGTGGGCGGCAGGTACTGGCCGAGGCTGAGGAAGGAACACCCCGCCGCACGGAGGTCGGCGAACGTCTCCCGGACCTCCTCCTCCCGCTCTCCCAATCCCAGCATCAGGCCGGATTTGGTTTTCAACCCCGGGGCCAGCTCCCGGAGCGCCGCCAGCACGGCCAGGGAGCGGCGGTAGTCGGCCCCGGGACCCGGACCCCGGTTCCGGGCCGGGTAGAGCCGCTCCACGGTTTCCAGGTTGTGGGCGATCACGTCGGGCCCGGCGGCGGCGACCGCAGCCAGGGCGGCGCGGTCGCCCCCGAAATCCGGGATCAGGACCTCGACGGTAGGGGCGGGAGCGAGCTGCCGCACGGCCGAGACCGTGCGGACGAAGGCGAAGGCGCCGCCGTCGGGAAGGTCGTCCCGGGTGGGACTGGTGACGACCGCGTGGCGCAGGCCCAGGCGCCGGCAGGCCTCGGCCACCCGTTCCGGCTCGCCGGGATCGGGGGGGGCGGGGCGGCCGTGGGCGACGTTGCAGAAGCCGCAGTCCCGGGTGCAGACGGAGCCGAGGACGAGGAAGGTGGCTCGGCGGAGGGCGAAGCATTCGGATATGTTGGGGCAGAGGGCCTCGGTGCAGATGGTCCGCAGCTTCAGCCCCCCCAGCAGGCTCCGGACCTCGTCGTTGACCCTGAGACTGATCTTCTTCTTCACCGGCGGCTTTCCGGCGGCGGCTCGACCAGGTCGACCCCGAAATGCCCGGCGAAGGCGCGGACGACCGCCGTCTTCAGGTCCTCCGGCTTCAACCCCGGGAGAAGTTCCCGGAGGCCGGCGGCGTTGGCCGCGGGGAGCGGAGCGCGGAAGCAGCGGCTGAAGAGTTCGGGGTCGAACCGCAGGGGGATGGAGCCGTGCTGAAAAACGACCCCGCGGCGGCGGCGCTGGGCGTTACCGCCGATCTTGCGGCCCCCGACCCGGATGTCGAACGGTTCGTTGCCGGCGAAACAGATCGGGGTCGCTTTCCCCACAGCCGGGACCGCGGGCCCGGCGTCGACGGCGTAGACGGGGTCGAGGCCCAGTTCCCGGTAGGCGCGCAGAAGAAACCCGCAGATCCGGCGGTAGGATTCCTTCACCCCCCGCGCCCCCAGGTCCCCGTCCCCGCAGACCAGGCTGTAGGTGAGTTCCTCCCCGTGGAGGATGGCCCCTCCCCCGGTGATCCGCCTCACCACCTCCACCCCGGCGGCGGCGCAGCCGCCGGCGTCGACGACCTCGTCCCGGCGCTGGAACCGGCCCAGGGAAACCGCGGGGGGGGACCAGCCGTAGAGCCGGAAAACCGGCGCGGTCTCGCCCGGGCGGTGCCGGGAGAAGAGGGACGCGTCGAACTCCATGTTGAAGGCACCGGAACCGGGGCCGGTATCGAAAAAGATCCAGCGCCGGGAACGGTTACTCTTCGACGAAGTTGACATCGAGTTCCCGCGCGGCCCGGACCTCGTCCAACCTTCCCCGGCGCAGACCGACGGGGGCCGCGCGCAGCCGGCCGGGATCGGTTTCGGCCAGCTCGGCGGCGGCGGTCATGACCCGGACGAATTCGTCCAGGGCTTCCCGGGTCTCGGTCTCGGTCGGTTCGATCATCATGGCTTCCTTGACGATCAGGGGAAAGTACACGGTCGGGGGGTGAATGCCGGCTTCGATCAGGTACTTGGCGATATCCAGGGCATGGACGCCGTTTTTCTCCTGCCGGGAGGCGGAGAAGACGCATTCGTGCATGCAGGTCCGGTCGTAGGGAAGGTCGTAGCGGCCGCGCAGCAGGGCCTGAAGGTAGTTGGCGTTCAGAACCGCCAGCTGCGCCGCCTCCGCCAGTCCCTCCCCGCCCAGGAGAAGGATATAGGCGTAGGCCTTGACCAGGACCGAAAAGTTGCCGTAATACGCCGCCAGCCGCCCGATCGACTCCGGCCGGTCCCCGACGAGAACGGCTTCTCCGCCGGGCCGGCGTTCCACCACCGGGACCGGCAGGTAGGGGGCGAGCGGGGCTTTGACGCAGACCGGTCCGGAACCGGGCCCCCCTCCCCCATGGGGCGCGCCGAAGGTCTTGTGCAGGTTGAGATGAACGACGTCGAACCCGACGTCGCCGGGCCGGACCCTCCCCAGAACCGCGTTGAGGTTGGCGCCGTCGTAGTACATGAGGGCGCCGGCGGCGCGGGCGGCGCGGCAGATGTCGGCGATCCGGGTGTTGAAGATACCCAGGGTGTTGGGACAGGTCATCATCACCGCCGCCGTCTCCTCGTCGAGAACTTCCCGGAAAGCGTCGTAATCCATCTGGCCGTCGGCTCCGGTGGGCACGGTCAGGATCTCGTAGCCGGCCTGGGCGGCCGAAGCCGGGTTGGTCCCGTGGGCGGTGTCGGGGACGATCACGTACTTCCGGGGGCGGCCGCGGGCGCGGTGATACGCGCGGACCATGAGCAGACCGGCCAGTTCGCCCTGGGCGCCGGCCAGGGGCTGGAGACTGACGGCGTCCATCCCCGTTATCTCCGCCAGCATCTCCTGGAGTCCGGCCATCAGGCGCAGGGCGCCGCCAGCCCGGGCCGCGCCGCCGGGAAGAAGGACCGTGGCGGGGTGCAGGCCGCAGAAGCCTTCCAGGGCGGCGGCGGCCTCGGCGGCCTTGGGGTTGTACTTCATGGTGCAGGACCCCAGGGGGTAGAGGTCGGCGTCCAGCGAGTAATTAAGGGAAGAGAGCCGGGTAAAGTGCCGCACCACCTGAAATTCGCTCACTTCGGGGAGCGCGGCGGCACGGAGGCGCAGAACCTCCGGCGGGGGGAGCGGCGCGGGCGGAACGTCGGCGGCGGGCAGGGCCGTCCCCGGGCGGCCAGGCGACGATTGCTCGTAGATCAGTTTCACCTCACCGCCTCCGCCAGGGCGTCGCGACAGCGTTCGATCGCCGCCCGCGAGGCCGTTTCCGTAACCGCCACCAGGAGTTCCCGGTCCCGGCCGGGATCGAGCGCGCCCAGGGGGATCCCGGCCGCGATTCCCCGCCGGAGCAGGCGGCCCGCGACCGCTTCCGCCGGACCCGGGAGCCGGAGAACGAATTCGTTGAAGAACGGGTCCCGGTTGGCGACTTCCACCCCGGGTATCTCCCCCCAGATCGCGGCGGCGTAATGGGCCCGGTCGTAGTTGAGGCGGGCCAGGCGCTCGAATCCGCGGGCGCCGAGGCAGCAGAGGTAGATCAAGGCCCTCAGGGCGCACAACCCCTGGTTGGTGCAGATGTTGGAAGTCGCCCGCTGCCGGCGGATGTGCTGCTCCCGGGCCTGGAGGGTGAGCACGAACCCCCGGCGCCCCTCGCCGTCGACGGTCGCCCCCGCGATCCTCCCGGGGAGGGCGCGCACATGGCCGCGGCGGGCGGCCAGAAAGCCGAGATAGGGCCCCCCGAAATTGAGCCGGCTCCCCAGCGACTGCCCCTCGCCGCAGGCGACGTCGAACCCCGCTTCCCCCGGCGGACGGAACAGGCCCAGGGCCAGGGGGCGGCACGAGGCTACCGACAGGGCCCCGAGGGAGCGGGCTTTTTCCGTGACCGCGCCGAAATCGGCGACCGAGCCGAAGAAGTTGGGGACTGCGGCCGCCACCGCCGCCGCAGTCCCGTCGAGCCGGGAGGCCAGGCCGGCGGCGTCGCTGGAACAGCCGAGGGGCGCCACGACCTGCACTTCGCAGGAGCGCGCGCCCAGATAGGTGCGGACGATTTCGAGGTAGGCGGGCGGCAGGGCCCCGTCCAGGACCACCCGGGAGCGCCGGGTCACGCGCAGGGCCATGAGCAGGGCTTCGGCCAGGGCGGTCCCCCCGTCGTAAAGGGAGGCGTTGGCGACGTCCAGTCCGGTCAGGCGGCAGATCGCCGTCTGGTACTCGTAGAGGGCCTGCAGCGTTCCCTGGGAGCACTCGGGCTGGTACGGCGTGTAGGCCGTGTAGAATTCGGCCCGGCCGGCCAGGGCATCCACCGCCGCCGGGACGTAATGGTCGTAAGCCCCCCCACCGAGAAACGAAACCGGCTCCCTGGCCGAGGCCGATGCCATCCCCCGGAGGCGTTCCATGACCTCGAACTCGCTGAGGGCGGCGGGGAGGTTCAGGGGCCCGGAGCGCAGGTCCGGCGGGATGTCGGCGAAGAGGTCCTCCAGGGAAGCCGCGCCCACGGCGTCGAGCATCAGGCGTATATCCGCCGGAGTGTGGGGACAGTAGCCCATGAAGCCGGCCTACTCCAGTCCCGCCAGGTAGTCGCGGTACCGGGCTTCGTCCATCAGGGTCTCGGCTTCGGCGGGGTCGTCGAGCCGCAGGCGCGCGATCCAGGCCTCCTCCTCGGGGGAGCGGTTGAGGAGTTCCGGGGTCTCCGCCAGAACCCCGTTGGTTTCGACGACCGTCCCCGAGAGCGGGGCGAAGATTTCGCTGGCGGCCTTGACCGACTCCACCTCGCAGAGAAGATCCCCGGCGGCGACCGTCCGGCCGACCTCGGGCAGCTCGATGAAGGTTATATCCCCCAATTGGTCGGCGGCGTACGCGGTGATGCCCATGACGCAGGCCCCATCCTCGACCCGGGCCCACTCGTGATCCTTGGTGAAATAACGCGACATGGCTTGTCTCCTTCCGGCTGCCCCGCTCGGGCGGGGTCAAGTTCTCAAGGACCCTCCGGAATAAAACGGGAGGGTGACGGGCCGCACCTCCAGGCGGACCGCGGCGCCGTCGGTGACGGTCAGGGGCTCCCCCTCCGCACCCGGACGTACGAAACCCATTCCGATCCCGCAACCGAGCATGGGCGAGAAGGTTCCGCTGGTGACCGTTCCCACCGGTTCGCCGGCCGCTTCGATCCGATAATGGCTCCGCGGGGCCCGGCGGCCGGGGGTGGTGAAGGCGACCTTGACCCGGCGCGGCCCCCGGTTCTTTTCTTCCTCCAGGGCGGCGCGGCCCACGAATTCCTTATCGAAGTTGAGAAACGCCCCCAGCCCGGCTTCGAGCGGGCTGGTCGCGGCGTCGATGTCGCTGCCGTAGAGGCTGTAGCCCATCTCCAGGCGCAGGATATCGCGCGCCCCCAGGCCGGCGGGCTTGACCCTGGGGTCCGCCGCCAGCGCCCTCCAGATCGAGGGGGCCGCGGCGGGGGGGCAATAGATCTCATACCCCAGTTCCCCGGTGTATCCGGCCCGGCAGATCAGGACCCGCTCCCCCGAAAACGCGGTTTCCAGGAAGCGGAAATAGCGAAGCTCCGGTTCCCGGCCGAAGACGTCTCCCACAACGGCCCGGGAGAGCGGGCCCTGCAGGTCGATCTTGGCCGTAGCCGCGGAGATGTCCTCCAGTTCCCCGCCCCGGAGCCGTTCCCGCAGAACCTCGAAATCGCCGGCGGCGGGGGCGGCGTTGACGACCAGCATCAGCTTGCGCTCGGAGCGCTTGAGGATGATGAGATCGTCGACGATCCCCCCTTCCCGGTTGAGGATGAAGCCGTAACGGCAGCTCCCCGGGGCCATTTTCTCCAGGGGCTGCGTGACGGCGGCCTCCATGCCGGCGGCGGCGATGTCCCCGCGGAACTCGAACTCGCCCATGTGGGAGATGTCGAAGATGGCCGCCGACCGGCGGCAGTGGCCGTGCTCGTCGAGGATGCCGGAATAGGAGATCGGCATCTCCCAACCCCCGAAGGGGCCCATGCGCGCCCCCAGGCGAAGATGCTCCTCGTAGAGCGGAGTTCTCCGAAGCGCTTCCACCGTGTTCGTCACCTTGTTCCCCCCGGGCCCGGACGACGGGCGATCACTCCCCGCTCTCCGCCCCGGCGTTCCCCTCGTCCTCATCACCCGGGGCCAAATCCAGTATCCCTTCCCCCCGGCCCGAGGGGAGTTCTTCGACCTGCCGCAGTTTGCGTTCGATGGCCCGGGTCCTGACCCCGGTCTCCTCGATGGTGTTGTGGGCCTCGTTGAGCTTCTTCTTCACCTTGTCCAGGATATCCCCGAATTTGCGGAACTCCCCCTTGACCGCGCCCAGGATTTCCCAGACTTCGCTGCTGCGCTTCTCGATGGCCAACGTCCGGAACCCCATCTGGAAACTGTTGAGAAGGGCGGCGAGGGTGGTGGGGCCGGCGATCGCCACCCGGTAATCGCGCTGGAGTTCCTCCACGAATCCGCTGCGGCGGATCAGTTCGGCGTACAGCCCCTCCACCGGAAGAAACATGATTCCGAAGTCGGTGCTGTGGGGCGGGGCGACGTACTTCTCCCGGATGTCCCGGGCGGCCTTGCGGGCCGCCGCGACCAGGGCGGCGGATGCCTTCTGCACCAGGTCCGGGTCTCCCTGCTCGGAAGCCTCGACCAGCCTCAGGTAATCTTCCTGGGGGAACTTGGCGTCGATGGGAAGATAGACGCAGGCGTCCCCTTCCCGGCCCGGGAGCCGGACCGCGTACTCTACCCGCTCGGCGCTGGCCGGCTTGATCCTGACGTTGGCTTCGTACTGCTCGGGGGAGAGCATCTGCTCCAGAATCGCCCCCAACTGGACCTCGCCCCAGGTCCCCCGGGCCTTGACGTTGGTCAGCACTTTCTGCAGGTTGCCCACGTCCCCGGCCAGGGTCCGCATCTCGCCCAGCCCCCGGCTGACCCGGTCCAGCTGCTCGGTGACCAGGGTGAACGACTCGCCCAGCCGTTTTTCCAGGGTGCCCTGGAGTTTTTCGTCCACGGTCTGGCGCATCTGTTCCAGGCGCTGCTCGTTCCCTTCCCGCAGCGCCTGGATCTGCTTTTCCAGGGTCTCCCGCAGGCGCTCCAGCCGCTCCTCGTTGCCGCGGGAAAGCGCTTCGATCCGGCCCGTCACCGAGTCCAGGCGCTCTTTCTGGCCCGCGCCGATCTCGGCCAAGGTCCGGACCAGGGTCTCCGTCGCTTTGCCCTGGCCGGCGGCCACTTCCTCGCGAAGGTCCCGGGCCGATTTCTGCGCTTCTTCCCGTCCCAGGCGGAACAGCTCCTGGAGGGCTCCGACCAGGAAACCGCGCTTCGGGCCCCACAGGGCCAGCCCCAGCAGGACCAGCTCCAGCACGACGACGACTGCCAGCAGCACCGATATCAGCATCTTCTTCCTCTTTTCCGGCGGGTTACGAGTATACACCCCGTTTTTCGGGAAGAACAACGTTAACCGCGGCGGGGAAACCGATAATGGGCTTTCGCGGACCGGACCTTGCCCGTAGAATACGGTTTCGCAGGGAGCGAGACGGCGCCCGGACGCGGGGGGGAGGCGGAAGCGGAAACGGGGCCGGACGGGAGCAGACGGACCGAAGATGAAGCCCATGATCATCCTGGCGACAATCGTCCTCCTGGCGCTGGCGGCCTGGAAGCTGCTGCGCGTCTACGAGCAGCGCCAGGTTTTCCACCCCCGGCCCGGGCTGGAAGAGACCCCGGCCGACCGGAACCTGGCCTACCGGGACCTCTCCGTCTCCAGCGGCGCCGAGACCCTGCAGGCCTGGCTGGTGCCCGCCGACCGGCCCCGGGGGGCCATGCTCTACTGCCACGGCAACTTCGGCAACCTCTCGGACTGCCTCGACACCGTGGAGGTCTACCGCCGGCTGGGGCTGGACGTGCTGGTCTTCGACTACCGGGGCTACGGCAACAGCAGCGGGACCCCGGACGAAGCCGGGACCTACGAAGACGCCCAGGCCGCCTGGAAGCTCCTGACTGAGGATCTGGCATACGCCCCGGCCCGCACCATCGTCTTCGGCCGCTCCCTGGGCGGCGCCGTCGCCCTGCGCCTGGCCGCGGACCGGCGGCCGGCGGCCCTGATCGTGGAGGCTTCCTTTCCTTCCCTGCGGCAGGTGGCCGAACGGCTTCATCCCGCTCTCCCCGTGGGCCTCATGCTCAGATACCGCTACCCCGGCGCCGAATACGCGGCCCGGACGGAATGCCCCAAGCTTTTCATCCACAGCCGGGACGACAACCTCATCCCGCTTTCCCTGGGCCGCGAACTTTACGCGGCGGCGGCCGAGCCCAAGGAGTTTTTGGAGATCGGCGGCCCTCACGCCAGCGGCTTTCTGGAAACCGGCCCCCCCTATATCGCCGGGGTGGGCCGGTTTCTCGACCGCGTGCTCGGGCCGCGGCCCTGACCCGTCGCCGCCTCAGCGCGGAGGCAGGGGCGGCAGCTTGACGGTGGGGTCGTTGAAGAACCCCGAGGAAAGCACGGTCTCTTCCACCGGCCGCGCCCGCAGGTCCAGGTCCCAGCGGGCTTCGAACCGCGAGATCTCCTCCTCGGTGAACCGCGGGGCCCGGCCGAAGACGGGGGACCCGAAATCGGCCCCGGAATGCAATTCGGGGCGCCCCCAGGGCGCCTCGCGCTTGAGGATGAGACCGTCCTCGCCGACCACGTACGCGATCCGGCTCGAGACCACGTCCACATCCGCCAGCTCGGACTCCAGGTTGTCGGCCCAATCCTCGATCTCGACCCACTCCATATCGTCGAGCTGGCGGTCGCCGGACGAGGCCATGTCGGGGAGGCTGAAAAGATCGAGGCCGAACCCATGATCGGAGTCGAGGGTGAGCGTATAGAGACGCTCCCCGGCCGCGACCCCGAGACCGCCGCAGGCGTCGAAGGCGGCCAGGTCCTTGTAGTCCCCGGCCCAGAAACAGGTGACGTAGCCTTCGAAGACCCAGATCAGCCAACCGCGGTCGGTGTTGCCCACCAGCCAGAGTTCGTTGTCGACCGGCGAGCGCAGGTCCGCGATCTCGGTGGAGGCGGGAAGGTGGCCGGCGATTTCTGTCCAGGCCGCCCAGGTCGCACCGGCGTCGTTGCTGCAGAAGACGGTCATTCCGCGGCCGGCGACGAACCCGGAGTCGGCGTCGGGCACGGCGACGTCCGCCAGGTCTTCCCCTCCGGTGTCGAGCTCCACCGGGTTCCATGTCTCCCCGCCGTCGACGGTTTCCAGGAGGGTGTCTCCCTCTCCCAGGATCCAGCCGGAGAGACCGTCGGAAAAGGCGACGGCGGCCAGGTCCTCGCCGGTCCCCGGGTCCTGCGTTTCCCAGGTTTCGCCCCCGTCGGCGGTGCGCAGGACGGTCCCGGCCGCCCCCACCACCCAGGCGGTGAGCGTGTCGAGGACGGCGATTTCCGACAGGTCCTCGGAAGTGCCGCTCTCCTGTTCCTCCCAACTCTCGCCGCCGTCCTCGGTACGGAGGATAAGGCCGTCCGCGCCCGCGACCCAGCCCGTCCGCAGCCCCGCGAAGGCCACGGCGGCGAGGTCGTTCTCCACCCCGCTCTCCAGTACCCGCCAGCCGTCGATGCTCTCGGGGACCTCGACGTCGACGTACATGACCGTGTCGGAGTCGCTGATCCCGCTGAGTTCGATCCCGAAAACGGGGTCGTGGTACTCGCGGACGTCGCCCGAACCCGGGTAGGGATCGCGCTCGTCCCCGTAGGCTTCGCCCGGCTCCCCGCGCTCGGAGGGCGCGAGCACGACGTGGTTTTCGTAGAACGAGGTGTCGGGATCGGAGGGATCGCGGTAGGCCGTCTGCCAGACCAGGAGCCCGGCGCCGGGCAGGTCGGCGTCCATCCCCGTCTTCTGGCGGTTTTCGAGGATCATATGGCGTTCCCCTTCCAGCCCCCGCATGTAGATCTTGAAGGCCTGCGCCGAATCCTCCACCCGGGGCACGGCCAGGTCCGCGACCGATTCCGTGATCTCCTCGGGGACGATCCAGCCCAGCTCGATCTTGCTCCAGGCGCAGAAGTGGGGAGGCGGATCGAGGGAGGTCCCCGAGCCCATCAGCCCCCACTCCCCGATCCCGATGGCCTGGCCGCTGCCGAACCCGTAGAGGTCGGGGAGGCCGAGGACGTGGCCGAATTCGTGGCAGAAAATCCCGACCGAGGCGTCTTCGCGCTGGGAGGTATACTCGCTGACGACGACGCCGTCGTCGGTGGCGTAGTCGGGGATGGTCGACATGTGGGCCCCTTCGTAGCCGAGAACCACGATATACTCGCTGGCGACCACGATCACCCCGTCGACGTAGCCGTCCCCGTCGCTGTCGTAGCGGGAGAAGTCGACATCGGCGTCGGCCAGGGAAACGGCTTCGGTGATGAAGGCGACCCGGTCGGAGGCGGCGTAGGCGGCGTAGTCGGTGCCGACCCGGTAGGGCCCGTAGACGTCCCCGTCGATGCCGAACTGACCGTAGGAGACTTCGGCGTAGTATTCGCTCATGGTGGGGGAAACGGACGTGCCGAAGAGACGTTCCTCGATCTCCTCGGCGGTCACGGTGGCGGGAGCGTCGGGATAGTCGATCAGGATGACGGGGACCCGGACTTCGAGTTCGTCGGCCAGGGCGCGCGAAACCGGCGTCAGTTTCTCCGCCTTCAGCTCCTGGATCCGGAGGGCGAGCCGGTTGGTCCGGTAATCGTGTCCGCCCGGGCCCCGGTAGGAAGGAGAAAAAACGATCCGGGCCGGGCCGTCCGACGGGAGCGGGCGGGGCGCGGGTTGAGGGGAGGAAAAGTCCGCCCCGGAGGCGACGGCCGCCGAACCTAACCAGGCGGTCAGTATCGCCGCCGCCGTTGCCGTCCGATTCTTCTTCGTCTTCATGGTCTCAGTCTCCTCGGTGACGGGTTTGTCCTCGTTGCCCTTCCTGAGCATGCTCCATGCCAAATGAGAGGACAGGCCGGGGGAGAAGGCCGTGCATCGCTGCGGCGCAAGCCGTTATGCAGCAGTGGCGGCGCCCCGGCAGAAAAAACGGAACCGGCGGGAGCGGCGCATTATGCCCGGGGAGTGTGGCAAAGTCCGACTCGGAGCCGCGCGGGATCAGTTGATCGAAACCGGGGCGAGAAAACGGGAAGACCCGCCGCGCGAGCCGGGAGCGGCCGGACGTGGTCCCGTCTGTTCCCGCGACGCCGCGCCCGCGGCCAGGGCCCATTCGCGCAGGGAAATGAGGTGGTCGATGACGGCGGGGCCGACCCCGGCCCGGCTGAGGGCGAGGATGTCGGCGGTCCTGAGGGGGAGATCGGTCCCGGACTCGTCGATCGCCAGGATCAGTTCGCCGTCGGAGGCTCCCGCTTGGGAGCGGGCGATGATCTCCTCGACGGAGAGGGGGGGAGGCGCGGCCCGGACCGTATAGTAGCAGGGAGCGCAGGCAGCCAGCAGAAAAGCCGCCAGTATCGCCGCCGGTATCGTTTTCATGGTCGCGCCTCCCCTGCCGGCGGGGGCCCCCGTTCGGGGGCCCCCGGGGTTACGGGTTATTTATTGATAGGAATTGATCCCCCCCGGCGTGCAGCCGAACTCGGGGTCGGGGGAATCGATCCAGGAATTCTGATCGTAACGGTCGCGCTCGATGGAAACCCCCTCGGTCGCGGCGCCGTAGGTGTGCGTCAGTTTCTGGTAGCCGGAGGTGAGGGGCGAAGGATAGTGCGTGGTCACGGTCACGGTGTCCCCGGTGTCGTTGAGGATGGATCCGATCTGGCTGTCGTCGACCCGGACCAGGATGAAGTTGTTCACCCCGGCGTATTCCTCCAGGTAATCGTTGTAGTAGCCGCTGTAGTCGGACTCGACGATGACGGCGAATCCCCAGGGGGGGATCTCCAGGCCCGGAAGACCGACGTCGTACGCCCCGGTGTAGTCGGCCAGGGTATCGCTGGAGGAGGAATCGGCCACTCTCCAGGAACTGATGTCGACCCAATCGTCGCTGCGGTTCCACAGTTCGATGAACTCGCGGCCGTCGTCGTTGCCGCTGCCCGGGTTGGGGCCGATCTCGTTCAGACGCACCGGGCAGAACATGGGGCGGATGGTGATCTGGGCCATGAGACCGGGAAGAACGCTGAGGAAGGCCAGGGAGAGGGCCGCCGTCAGAATCATGCTTTTACGGATATTCATGCGTATCGCTGCTCCATCTATTATGCTGGTTTCGGTTATGGGCCCTGCCCGGCTCTCGCTCACCTCCTCGCCCGCGGCAGGCGTTGCTTTCTGTCCTGCGCCGAAATACGCAAGTCCCGTTCCAAACCTTCCGCATTTTCCGAAATATGTTGCTGTCGGTTGATATGCAATAGACTGCGATACGATCGTCGTCGTCTGCCGGAACGAATCCTCAGAAGCACGCTGTCGCATTTCGCCACCGGCCGCCCCAAGCTGCAACAGGTCGAACCCGAGAGGACACGAAACATCGATCGTCGAAATCTCGTGTCCCCGTTGGCGTTACAGCCCGCCCGGCTCCGCCGGGATGGAGCGCGGGATCTTTGGTATGAAACTTGCGCAAACGGAGCGCAGGGAGGCGGACTCGACCGGATGGTGAAACCGATGAGCGACAAGGAACCGGATCTTCTGATAGCGTACCTGGAAACGGGCTTTCCCGAGGTGATCAGGGCGGCCGCGAGCCGGTCCCCCATCCTGATCCGCGGAGAGAGCGCTTCCCTGCGCTCGCGCCTGGTCCGTTTGATTCACGACCTCGGCAGCGAACCGGGCGCTCCCCTGATCCATTTCGATTGCGGCGCCCGGGTCGAACGCCGCCTGCCGGTCGACGGCCGCGGGACCCGCTTCCTCGACCGGGTGGAGCTGCTCGACCGCAGGGGGCAGCTCTACCTGAAGGCCCTGATCGAAAAACCCCGACGGTGGGGGATGGCCCCCTTTCCGGGAACCAGGATGGTCTTCGGCTGCGGGGACGACCTCTTCGAGCGCGTCGGCGCCGGGCTCTTCATCCCGGATCTCTACTACCTGATCTCGGTCCTGGAGCTGGCCCTGCCCCGGGGGGAACGGGCGGCTACCAGCTTATCCGCAGAGCCGCGATGACCCCGTCCTGGTTGGTGTCGGTGTAGATCGTATCCCGGACGGGGGCCGGGGGATCCTCCTCCGCAGCGGAAACGGATTTCACCGTATCCTTGCCGGTCTTGTCCTCGGTGATGGGTTGGTGGGCCTCGTAGAGGATCATCCGCTGGGACTGCAGGCGCCAGCCCACCGTGAAGAGAACGTCGACGTACTTGCTGGAGTAAACGTACCCGACCCCGCCCTCCACGTTATAGAGGTAGTCCATGTCCGCTTCCACGCTGTCGGTGAGGGGGTCGAAGTTGAAGAACGAGATGAAGGGCATGAACCCGCCCCCGGCGTAGACGAAGAGGCCGGTGTCGAAGACGGGGACGGCGACGGCCAGACCCGCGCCCACGCCGTTGAGTTTCTCCTGGTATTTGACCTCCGAGTTGGGGATGAGGCCGGGGATGACGTAGTCGTAATCGATGCGCTTGTAGTCCAGGTAGCCGGTGAGCCAGGAACAGATATGGTATTTGAGGGCGAGATCGAGGTCGAGGCGGTTGACGTCGCGCTGGCCGCGGGAGAGGTAGCCGTCCCCGTAGAGGCAGGTGACGCCCACGCCGAACCGTTCCGAGAACTCGACGTTGACTTCGCCACCGTACATGTCGAGGTTGCCGGCGTGATAATCGTCCCGGTAAATGTGGGAAAACCAGGCCTTTCCCCCCACGGTAAAGACGATGGACGACGGCACCGCCGCCGCATCCATGGTCGGATAGGCGTACGGTTCGAGGGGTGCCGGGGCGGGTTCCTCCTGGGCCGGCGCGGCGGCGCCGAGAAAGCACAGCCCCGAAACCAACCAAAACGAGATCACGAACTTGTCCATGGCTTTCTCCTTATGCCGGGATCCGGTCTGTCGGTCGAATTTTTATCATACCGTTAAAATATATTGACGGGAAGCGGGGCCTTGCGTTCGTTGCGGGGGACCGGAGTGGGCAAGGGGCTCAGGCCGATCCGCAAGGCGCTCTCCCGCTCCGGAGCGACGGTGACCTCCCCGGAGTAGGGACGGTAGCCGGGGTGGACCACCCTGACCGCATGCAGCCCGGGGGCGGCCTCGATCCGCTCCAGGACCGTTCCCCGGCCCCGGTAGGTCCCGTCCAGGTAAACCTCGGCTTCCGCCGGGGTCACCGATACCAGGATAAAGCCGGGGAGGCGGGCGCGGGCGTCCTCGAGCAGGGCGCGGGCCTCGTTCCCTTCCGGGTCGAGTTCGACCGCCGAAGAAAGCGCCGCCGCCGCTTCCCGGACCCGGCCCTGGCGCAGCAGACTGCGGCCGTTCTCCAGGTCCCGCCGGGCCGCGGCGGCCCGGTCCAGCCGCTCCTGCTGCTTTTCCAACTCGGCTCCGGCCTCGGGCCGGTCGGGGAAGATCTCCAGCGCCTGCCGGCAGAGAGCGACCGCCGCGGCCGGATCGGGGGCGGAGCGGGCGGATGCCAGCAGGCCTTGAAACCGGGCTTCGCGGCCGGCGGCCTCGGCCTCGCCGCCGGCGTCGAACTCCCCGGCGCGGGCGTAGGCGCCGCCCGCTTCTTTCCAGCGGCCGGCGCGGGCGAAGCCGTTGCCCTCGTCCATCAGCTCCCGGAAGCGCAGTTCCCGCTCGGCCCGGGCGGCGTCCAGGCGGGCGGCTTCCGCGCGCACGGCCTCGGCCCGGGGAGAATCCGGGTAAGCCGCCAGAAACTCCCGGCAGCGGGAAGCGCCTTCTTCCAGGCCGTCCGGGTGCGAGCGCAGAAACTCGAGGAGAGCGGCAAACTCCTCCTCCCCCGCGACCGGAGTCGGAGGGGGGGCGGACGGCGCGGGGAGGGGCGCGGGGACCGGTTCGGGAAGGGGGACCGCTTCGGGCTCGGAACCCCGGAACCGCAGCAGACCCACGGCGGCGGCGGCCGCCGCCGCCAGCAGCAACGCCAGCGGCCACCAGCGCGGTCCGCGGCGGGCGCGGGGGGCTTCCTCTCCCAGAAGCCGTCTCAGTTCCCGGGCCAGCTCCCCCGCCGACCGGAAGCGTTCCTCGGGGTTTTTGACCATGGCTTTCCCGACGACTTCCCGGACCCCGGCCGGAACGGCGGCTTCGTCCTGGGGGAGAAACTCAGGTTCGCGCTCGAGGATGTTGCGCATCACTACCAGGAACGAATCGCCTCCGAAGGGGCCGCGGCCGGTCAGCATCTGGAAGAGAACCACCCCCAGGGAAAAAACATCGGACCGGGGGTCGAGGGTCTCCCCGCGGACCTGCTCGGGGGACATGTAGCGGGGGGTCCCCAGCCTGACCTCGGAAGCGGTGGCCTGGGTTCCGCTCTCCAGGGCCTTGGCGATCCCGAAATCGGTCACCTTGACCAGGTCCCGCTCCCGGTCGATCATGATGTTGCTGGGCTTGATGTCGCGGTGGATGAATCCTTTGCGGTGGGCGTGGTCGAGCGCTTCCGCCACCCGCAGGGCGATCCGCAGGGCCTTGTCCGGGGACAGCGCCCCCTCCTTCTCCAGGATCGCCTCCAGGGAGGACCCGGTCAGCAGTTCCATGGCGAAGAAATGAACCCCTTCCTCGCAGCCGATGGTGTAGATCTCCACGATCCCGGGGTGGCTGAGGCGGGCGGCGGCGCGGGCTTCCTTCAAAAAACGGGCGACGACGTCGGGGTGGCCGCAGAGGTGAAGGGGGAGCACCTTGAGCGCGACCTGACGCTGGAGGGATCGGTCGTAGGCCAGGTAGACCACCCCCATCCCCCCCCGGCCCAGCTCCGATTGCAGCTGGTAGGTTCCGAGGCTCTTACCGATCACTCTCGCCGATCCCGTAGGTTTTCAGCTTGCGGTGAAGGGTGGAGCGGTTGATGCCGAGTTTTTCGGCCGCCGCCTTCCGGCTCCCCCCGCACTCTTCCAGGACCTGGAGGATATGGTCCTTCTCCATTTCCCGGATCGAGGCGCCGGGAGGAGACGAGGCCGAAGCGGAGGAGTCCCCCTGCCGGCCGCGGGCGCCGATGAACTCCAGGTCGGATTCGACGACCCGGGAGGAAGATCCCAGGACCAGGACCCGCTCGAGCGCGTTCTTGAGCTCCCGGACGTTGCCCGGCCAGGAATAGCCCTCCAACACCGCCAAGGCCCCGGGGTCGACCCCCTCCACCTGGCGCAGGCCCTCCCGGGCGAAAACCTCCAGGTAGTAATCGACCAGGGGCCCGATGTCTTCCCGGCGTTCGCGCAGGGGCGGAACGAAGAGTTCGAGGACCTTGAGGCGGTAGTAGAGGTCTTCGCGGAAATCCCCATCTTCGATCGCCCGGCCCAGGTCGCGGTTGGTGGCGGCGATCACGCGGACGTCGACGGGGATGTCCTCGTTCCCTCCCAGGCGCTGCAGGATCCGGGATTCGAGAATCCGCAGCAGCACGACCTGGCTCTTGGGGTCGAGTTCGGCGATCTCGTCGAGGAAAACGGTCCCTCCCTGGGCCAGTTCGAATTTGCCGATCTTGCGGCCGGCCGCCCCGGTGAAAGCGCCTTTCTCGTGACCGAAAAGCTCGCTCTGAAGGAGGGTTTCGGGAAAGGCGGCGCAGTTGACCGTAACCAGGGGGCGGTCCGCCCGGGGGCTGTTGAAATGAATGGCCCGGGCCACCACTTCTTTCCCGGTCCCGGTCTCGCCCCGGATGAGAACGGTGGCCGCGGTCGGCGCCGCCCGGCTGATGACGTCGAGTACCTGGTTCATGCGGGGACTGGCCGAAACCATTCCGAACTGGAGCTGCTGCTGGCGCCGGCGGAGGGTGGTGTTCTCCCGGACCAGGTCGTTTTCGCGGCGGGCGTTGGCCAGGGCCAGGGCGGCCTGATCGGCGATCGCCCGGACCAGGCGGAGGTCGGCTTCGGAAAAGGAGATAAAATCCCGGGTGAACCCGCGGGCGTCGAGATAGAGGATGCCCAGATCGTCTTCCTTCCAGGAGACCGGAACGCAGATGGCCGATCGGATATTGCCCAGGGAGATGCTGGTGGCGTTCTTGAACCGGTCGTCGGTGCTGGCGTTGGAGCAGAGGATCCCGCGGCGCCCCCGGGCCACCCTCCCCACGATGCTGCGGCTGATGAGCATGGCCCCTTCCTTCTCCCCCGCGATCCCGGCGGCGGCCCGGGGAACGAACTCCCCCTTCCCGGCGGGGACCAGGAAACAGGCCCGGGAGGCGCGCGTCACCTCCAAAAGCAGTTCGACCAGCTCGTCGACCAGCCGTTCGGGGTCGTGGATGGCGTTGACGATGGAACCGACCCGGTAGAGCGCCTCCAGGAATTCCGCGGGCCGGCCGGCGGCGGATTCCGGGGGCTCCTCCGCTTCCGCGGAGGGAAGCTCGGATTCCACGGTGGTGGCGAGCGAATCCTCGGAAACGATCTTGACCATGTCCCGGACCGCGGCGGCCGACTCTTCCGCCGAATCCTCGAACCGGAGGCACAAGCGGCCCAGGGTGATCTCGTCTCCCGCGGCCAGCTCTTTTTCGGTGACCGGCAGATAGTTGAGGTAGACCACGGCGTCGGAAACGGCACGGGCGACGGTGTATGCTCCGCCCTCCGCGCAGATCCGGGCGTGGACCGGGGCCAGGTGCAGACCCGGGAAGACCAGGTCGCAGCCCGGGTCGGAACCGACGGTCAAGCTCCCGGTCCCGATCGGGAAGGTCCGGGCGTTATCCTTCGCGGATACAACGGTCAGGTACGGCATTCTGCGCCTCCAGGGACATTGCTAAATATATCCTCTGAAAAAGCCCCGGTCAAACGAATGCCGCGAGCGCGGCAGGCGAAAAAACGGAAGGCGGGGGGACCCCGGGAACCCGGTTCAGGCTTCTTCTCCGTTTCGCCGGACCCAGGCGGCGGAACGTCCGGGAGCGGAGAGCAGGCGGCCGACCCGGAAACGCAGTTCCCGGCATACGCCCGGGCGCCAACGCGCTGTGCGGGCGGCGGCCACGACCGCCGCCGCCGGGCGCGGGCCGCGGGTCCGGCGCAACCGTTCCAGATACTGCATCTCCTCTACCCGGTCCCGCAGATCCTTGAGGACGGCTCCGACCCGGAAACCGCCGCCGGCCGCGACGACCGCGCCCCGGCAGTCGCCCCGCTCCAACCGGACCATCCCCTCTTCCGCGTATCTTCCCCAGAGCCCATAGGACGAAAAGACGGACACGGAGGCGCCCGGAAGCGGGCTTTCCCCGTCCGCGGGGGGATAATCGACGGGATCGGGCCAACCCCGGTCCCGGAACTCCTCCGTCATCTCCCGGCGCAGGCGCCGGTCCGCGGCCCGCGGAAACACGGCGGCGGTCAGACGGGCCCGGCGCAGGCCCCCGGGATAATCGCGCCCGTACAGGTAGGGGCCCCACCGCCGCTCGAACTCTTCCCAGTCGACCGGGGACCCGTGAAAGTCGGGCGCCGCCGCCGTGAAATCCGCCACCGTCAGGCGGTGCGCCAGGACCGCGTCCAGAAGCGACTGCAGCTCCTTCTCCCCTTCATCACGAAGCCCGGCAAACGCGGACGGGCCGCCCGGAAGCGGGAAAAAAACGGGGAAAGGGGGCGTCGACTCCAGGGAAAAATCCCATACCCGCACCCGGCAGGAGAACCGGCGGCAGCGTCCTCCCGCCGAAGCGGCCAGCACCGCCCGGTAGGTTCCCGGCGCGGTGCCCGGGGGAACGAAGATTTCGAAGAGAAGGCCTTCGCCGGGCCCGCGGACCGCGGTCCGGTAGACGCGCCGCCCCCCTTCCCGGGCCCCGGGGAGAGGATCGAGCCGACCGCCCTGTCCCATCGAGTAGCACGAAAGCGCCAGGGGAGAGACGGAACCGTCCCCCCCGAAAAACGGCGAACAACGAACGCCGAGTTCCACCGGCGCCGCCGGAAGGAGGCGGAAACATTCGAATTCGTTGCGGGCGGCGCTCAAACGCAGGGCGCCCGGCGCCGCCCCTTCCCCCGCCGCCCCGGGGAACACCCGGAACGGCGCCTCTGCGGGCGGACCCGGCGGCGCGATCACGGCGGCGGCGACGACGACCGGCCCGAAAACGGCTGCGATCTTCACGGGTTTCCCCTCCTTCCGGCGGCGGCGGCGTTCAGCCCGCCAGTTCCTCGATCAACCGGGAGAACTCTCCGGCGTCGATCCTCCCCACGATCTCATCGTCGCGGCTGACGCCGATCTTCCGGGAAAGAAACTCCCGGACCTGCTCTCTGCTCCAGCCCTTCCCCAGGGCCTTGGCCCACAACGACCGGACCTGGCCTTCGGTGGCCGTCCCCCCTTCCCCCTCCGGGGCCGGGGCGGACGAGCCGGCGAGTTCGTCGAGACAGGCCGAAAATTCCTCCCGCTTCACCACCCCCACCAGGTCGCGGCGCTCGGCGGAGCCGAAGCGGCGCCCGAGCAGTTCCCGGGCCGCGTCCTTCTCCATGCCCGCCTCGCGGGCCCGGGCCCAGAAGAGCCGGTACTGGGCGGCGGTCGCTTTGCCGGGAACGTCGAGGGCGGCGATCTCCTTCATGATCGGTTTCAGGCAATCGTTGAGCCCCTGCCCTTCCTCCGGGCGCGCCTCCACGGCCACCTCGCAGTCGCCTACCCGGAAAGTCACGGTTATCCGCTCCATCGTCTCCCTCCTTGGTTATGGGCCCCCGGCCCGTTTCCTCTCTCTATTCAGTTGGTCGGACGAGGAGGGATTTCGTTCCGGATTTTTTCGAAAGGAGCCGAAGAGGGGCGGGAGGAACGTCGGGAAGGGCACGCGGACCGCGGGATTACTCGACCACGTTCCCGGCGGTTTCGGCGAGAAGCGTGTAGATCTCGCGCATCCGGACCCCGGCTTCCGCCAACCTGGCCTTGTTGAGGAAGACCGAATACACCGTGGTAGAAACGATGGGGAGATCGGCGATCGGTTCCCCGGCCAGCAGTCGGCGGGCGTAGTCGGCGGCCACGTCGGCCTGTTCCCGGGAGGAGACGGCGATCGCCATCATCCCCCCGTCCCTGACCATGAACCCGAAACTGCCGATCTCGGGGACGGGGCTGTTGGCGATGGTCCAGCTCATGACCTCCCCGGGGGGTACGATCTCGTCGGAGCCGGGAGACCGGCGGAGCGTGTGGTAATGGGTGTAGAGGATGACGTCGGCCCACCGGTCGGCGCCGGCCACCTCCTTCTTCCAACTCTCGAAATCGCCGACCATCACCTCGCGGGTGCAGGCCAGGGGCGACCAGTCGTACTCCCGGAACTCTTCCTGCATCAGGGAAGAGGTGAAGGAGGAGTCGCTCAAGTGCATGAACCGTTTCGCCCCGGGGAAGCAGTACGGGATGACGTCGATGAGGATGGAGGGCGAGATCCGCTCCAGGATCCCGGTGACGTTGGGGCTGCCGACGTAACCGTAGCGCTCGGGGGAGGCGTTGACCCCGCAGAATACCACGCTGGGGCGCGAGCGCCCCGCATAGTCGCGCCCCACGTACTCCTGGGCGTTGTCGTCGACCGTGACCAGCACGTCCGGGTCCCACGATTCCACGATCTTTTCGACCTCTTTCCCGGCCGCTTCCTTGAACTCCGGGGAGGGGTGACGCTTGGTGTCCATGTAATGGAGGCGGACGTCGACGGTGGAGGTGGACAGTTTCTTCTCCAGTTCGTCGGCGATCTCCTTTTCCCAGGAGAACTCGGGGTGGTAGCTGAGCACGATCAGCACCCGCTGGCGGTGCGAAGTGACGTACGCCACCAGGAGCAGGAAGCCGATCCCGAAAATATAGGGGAGCACCCCGCGGTTCCGGCAGGACCTGGTGCTGTTTTTCGACGACGCGGTCATTTATTGCAGCAGGCCCAGTACCTTCCAGAAATAGACGCTGCCCAGGAGGGCGGCGACGTTGATGAAGTTGGCGAGAACGTTGAAGGGCGCGGCCTGGCGGTGGGTGAAGAGCCTCCCCTCGGTGGCGTGGTAGAGGGTAAGGTAAAAGGTCGACTGGTAGGGGAAAAAGGCGCCGCTGCACAGAACCAGGACGCAGAAACCGACCACCCAGGGGTTGACCCCGTTCGCCTCCGCCAGAGGGAGGAGGACCACGCAGAAGAGGGCCACGGTGGCGTTGGCGGGGAGGAGGAAGCGCACGAGCAGGACTTCGGCCGACAGAACCAGGATGTAGAGAGCGAAGCGGTCGGCCATCAGCCCGTTGGTCAGGCTGAGCAGGGATCCCACCCGGCGGTCCAGGCCCAGGTACATGAAGGCCTGGGTGAACCCGATCAGGCCGGCCAGGAAGAGGAGGAAGGTCCAATCGATCTTCTTGCGAAAATCCTCCTGGCTCAACTCTCCCGAAAACAGGACCAGGAAGAGTATGAGCAGCGCCATCCAGGCGGTGGGGATCTTGTGGATGCTGTAGGTGCAGACCCCCACGATGAAGATGAGGGAGGACAGCAGGGCGATCCATTCCGAGGTGCCGAGCTTCCCCAGCTCCCGGAACCGGGCGCGGACCCGGGCGCGGGACAGGCAAACCTTTCCCGACTCCCGGTAGAGCGCCCCCGCCAGCAGGAAGCGGCCGGCGAAACAGACGATCCCGGCCACGGCGGCCGCGACCATCCAGTGGAAGAAGGTGAACCGGGTCTGGACCTGGCTGGAAAGCAGGCCGAACAGGATGAAGTTCACGGGCTTGCCGGTCAGGAAGTAGTTCGACATCAGCCCGAAGCTGGAATACGCCGACATGGCCAGGCGCGCGCTCCCGGGACTGCGGGGCCCGTACCCCATCTCCCGGGACATCTCCTCGACCATGGGCCCGACCAGGGCGAGGCGGCCGTTGGCGGAAGGGATGACCGGGGTAACCAGAACCCCGGCCAGGGAAAGGGCGAGGTTCTGCCAGAAGGCCGTGGCCGGAACGTAGCAGAGGATCATGAGCGTGAGCCGCACCAGCAGCCCGGAGTTGGTCAGCATCACCCCGATCCCGAACACCCCCATCGCCAGAAAAAACGTCTGGGAGGTGAACCCGCCCAGGATCACCTGCGAGGGGACGATCTTCAGGGTGAGGCAGGCGATGACGATGAAGATGCAGACCAGGTACTCGGCCACCAGCCTGAACATCCACATGACCACGGCCGAGGAGCCGACGGCGAGGAAGATCCGCTGTTCCCAGCTGAAGGACCCGGCCGGGACCGCCAGGTAGACTCCCACGGGGAGGAGCAGGCAGAGGAACCAGCCCAGGTTGGACCAACAGTACCGCCCCAGGACCCGGGGGAGTCCCGGGCGGGGAGAAGAACCGGAAGCACGCGGGAGCCCGACGGTCACGCCGGCATCCCCCGCCGCGCGCGGATGTTGTCGCGGGCCGATTTCATGAATTTCACCACCGGCGTGGCGGCGTCTCGCCGCCGGAGCGCGTCCGCCGGGTTATAAGAGTATACGCGTCGGGGAGCGCGGCAGCCACCGAAATGGGGGGGGAAGAAAGAGGGTTCAGGGTTCGGGGTTCGGGGGAAGAATTCAGGAGTCAGAATTCAGTATTCAGTAGCCCCCCGCCGCGGACCCGGGAGGGGAGCAGAGAGCATGGAGCATAGTGCATAGAGAAATACTCCACCGCCTCGGCCTCTGGAGATTTCTGCACCTGATTTCTCTGATTAACTCTGATTGGGGGAAGGGGAGCGGGTTCAGGGTTCGGGGTTCGGGGGAAGAATTCAGGAGTCAGAATTCAGTATTCA
>DAOSXE010000034.1:0-17616 GCA_035380285.1 bacterium
GTTCCGCCTACTACGGGACTTCGACCGACCTGCCCGTCACCAACCCCTGAGGGGGGAAGCAGAGAGCATGGAGAGAAACCCCTCCGCCACGGACCCTTTAGGGTTCAGGGTTCGGAGGGGGGCATGGAGCATGGGGCATTTTCAGCCCCTGAACCCCGAACCCTGAACCCTGAACCCTGAACCCTGAACCCTGAACCCTTTCCTTCCCCTATCTGTGCAATCCGTGGTTCCCTTTTCCCGGTACAGTACCCGTTTCCGGAAGGTCAGATGACCAGGCCGGTCATGACGTCGCCGAAGGGGACGGCGATCTCTTTTTTCTTCCCTCCCCAGTCGATTTCGACGAAGACGCGGCCGATTTTCGCGTCCACGCTCTTGACCGTGCCGTTGACGAAGGAACCGACGTAGGGGACCTGCACCCGGTCGCCCGCGGCGACGGCGGGAACGATGGGGACGGGGCGGCAGGAGGCCTTAGGGTAGACCGCCATCTTCCCGGCGAAGCCGACGGTCAGGACCTGGTCCCCGGCGACGGCGACCACGGTCGCCTTCAGCCAGCGGGTTCCGGCGAGCACGGCCACGGTCGTTCCCGGTTGCCAGTCGGCCGTGAGTCTGGCGAAGGTGTCCGGCTTGATCTGTTCCTCCATCTGGCCGATGGGTACGCCCCGGGAGTTCTTGGCCGGGTTGTCGTACTCGATGTCGAGATAGCGGACGACCGGGGCGGCCGGGTCGGCGGCGTCGGTGACGTAGGCCCGTTTCATCCCCGAGCCGGACTGCCACCAGGTGAGGAGGACGTCCCCCGCCGCCGCCCGCTGACCGGGGGCGATGGGTACGATCATGTAGTTGGGAATGTTCTTGATCCCGTCGAAGGTGAAGGCCACGTCGGAACGGGTTTCCCCGGGCGCGTTCATCTTGGCGTTGTAGAAGATGAAGGTCACCTTTTCCGGTCCCTTCTCGGTGGCGGTCTTCTGCCAGGTTACCGAGGGCGTGAGCACGTGCTCGCCGGGAGCGGACGCGATCGTCGTGGCGGGGAACGACGGAAAGGGTTCGAGCGGCTGTCCGTCCGGCGCGGGCGTCGCCGCCAACGCGCAGGCTTCCGTCAGCATGATGCCCAGCATTGCCATGTTCATGTTCTCTTCTCCTCCTGGTTCCGGTTTTTCTTTTTTTCGATCCAGATCTGCGCGGCCGCGCCCGCGGCCAGCGACAGCGCCGCCAGGACCCGCAGGGCCGTTATCATGCCCTGGCGCGATGTTTCGCGGACGGCCTCCGCGGCCAGCGCCCGGTCCGCCCTCGTAAAGAGCGCCGCGACCGCCGATTCGCCCCGGCTTCCGACCACGGCGTCGTGCAGGACCTTGACCGTCCGCGGATCGGCAAAGACGGGGTGGGCCGCGTCCCATCGTCCCAGGAACGCCAAGGTGGCTCCGACGAAAACCGTCGAGATGACCGCGCTCCCGATGGCGCCTCCCAGCCAGCGGATCATCAGCGCCTTGCCCGATCCGATGCCCGCCTGCTCGGGCGGAATGAATTCGAGGGCGGCCGGGATCGAGCTGGCGTTGACCAGACCGAAGCCGAGTCCGACGAGCGCGAAGAAAAACGCCAGGAAAGCCCAGCCGGGGAGAACGGGCATGCCGCTGAGGCCCAGGAACCCCGCCAGCCCGCAGGCGAACCCGGCGACGATCAGGGGTTTGGCCCCGCGGAACTTGATGGCCTTGCCCGCGGCCATGGAAGCGGCGGCCATCGTCAGGCCCATGGGCGCGAAGCAGAGCCCGGCCTTCCCCGGGCTGAAACCCATGACCTTCTGCAGGTAGATCCCGAAAATCAGGATCGAGGCCATGAAGGTGAAATAGGCGATAAAGCCGGCGACATTGGCGGCCAGAAAGTTCCTGACCCTGAACAGGGCCATCACGATCAGCGGTTGGTCGCGCCGGGCCTCGACTTGGAGAAGGGCCGCCAGGAGGATCGCCGCGCCGAGAAAACTCCCCAGCGTCTTCGGGCTTTGCCAACCCCAGGCATGACCTTGAGTCAAGCCCATGGTCAGAAGCAGCAGCGCCGCGGTCAGCAGCAGCACTCCCGGGACGTCCAGTTTCTGGCCCGCGCGGCCGCCCTGGGAGGGGAGGTGGATAACGGTAAGGGCGATACAGGCCAGACCGATCGGCGGGTTGATCAGGAAAACGGACCGCCATCCGAAAACATGGACCAGGCCGCCGCCCACGATCGGGCCGAGCACGAGGCCGAGACCGGCCATGCCCACGAGCCGGCTGATCCAATCGGCGCGCGCCTCGCCCTCGTAGAGGCTCATCAGGATCGCGATGCCGGTCGTGGCCATGACGCCGCCGCTGGCTCCCTGGATAAAACGGCAGATAACGATGAACCGGGCGGAACCGCTGACCGCGATGGCCAGCGAACTGCAGATGAACAGGATCAGTCCCGCGATGATGGTCTTTTTCCGGCCGAAGATGTCGGATAACCGTCCCGCGGTCACCAGCAGGCAGGCGTTCCCCAGGGCGAAGGCGGTCAGGAACCACTGCACGGTGGAAATCCCGACCCGGAGATCCCGGGCCATCGGTTGGATGGCGACGGCGATCGCCAGCATGTCGATGCCGATCATCGTCGGCGCCGTGGCCACGCCCAGGAACAGCAGCCACGGGTGCTTGACCGCGCCTCGGTCGGCCTCGTTCCTTGATGCCCCCGTGTCCGTCTTCAACGCTCAATTCCCTGGTGGGCGTTTTGGAAGCAAACCCCTCGTCGACTCGAACTATAGCAGAGCGTAGGAGGGGGTGCCATAACCCCGGCATCAGGTCGAAGGAGACTAACCTCTTCCGTCATCGTACCCGGAAACAAGACCGACTGATACGAACGTGTCGAAGATCCTGCAAAGATGAACCGACACCCCCTCTCCCAGGCATTGAGAAAGGGGCGGCCCGTTCCTTGGGAACCTCTCTTTCCCGGGGGGGGTATTGACGTTTATCGTCGGCGTTATTCCCCGCCGCGAATCCGGCGGAACCCGGGTCTCCTCCGAACCGGCTCGGGCTTGACCGGATTCCGACGCGGGAGAGAGGGGGCCGGAACGGCCGCCTCTCCCGGGCGTCGGTTGCTGCTCGATCCCCGCTTTCCGCTATTTCACGCCCACCGAGACCGAGATCAGACCCGACTCGCCGGTAAAATCCTCCCGGGCCTTGCCGATCACGGAGGCGTACTGGGAGAAGTTTTCCGGCATCCCCTTCATCGCCACCCCCGGGATCGAACTGGGGACGAGCAGATCGCCGCTTCTTATGGCTCCCCCCTCGTTGTTCACCTTCACCTGGACGTCACCCTGGTAGGCCACGGGAACGAGCCCGAAGTCGTCCACCTTTTTGCCTTCCTGGGTGATGGCACGCTTAAGTTCCTTGGGGATGGAGATGAACCCTTCTTCCGGGCAGATGACGCCGATCACCGCCACGTCGAACGCCCCGCCGGTTTTCACCGCCAGCTTGTCGACCACGGCGACGACATCGCCGACGTTGTAGTCCTCCGTCCGGCACCCTTCCGGGATGAAGTGCATGGAGATATAGGGGGAAAACGTCGTCCAGCTGTCGTTGGCCCCGGCGGCTCCCTGGGCGGCGAACCAGAAGGCCAGGGTCCCGTCGGCGTTGTAGAACGTCGCGATGTCGTTGAACGGTTCGCTCCCGTTGTGCCCGGCCCGGAGGACCAGCCCCACGTCGTTGTTGCTGCCGACAACGTGGAGCATGGCGCCCGGGCTCGACGTGCCGATGCCGACCCTGCCGTTATCCTGTATCCGCATCTTTTCGTCGTCGTCGATGTAGACTTTGACGTTGTTGCTTTCGTAACTGTGAATCCTGAAGTCTTCGGTGGCGTCGAGCCCGACCAGGACGCCGTCGAGGTGCCCGGACCCCGTGCTCTGGTTGGTAAAGGTGGCGTAGGAATAGCTGGACGAGTTCTGGTGGAGGTGCAGTTTGTACTGCGGGTTTCCGGTCCCGATCCCCACGCCGCCCGAGTCGTAGTAAATCCCGGTTCCGTTCCGGAGCCAGGGGCCGCTTCCTCCGCCGAGGGGGAGGTCGCTGGACGAACCGTAGTAAACCCGGGTCAGATTCCGCGCCGCCCAGAGCCCGCTGCTGGAGCGGAACACGGCGATATCGTCCCGGTGGTCGCCGTTGTAGTCGCCGGGGGCGGGGGCATCGCCCGCAGTCCCGAAGTAGACCCGGGTGTAGTTCCGTATCGCCCACAGGCCGTTTTCAGGCCGGAAAACACTGACGTCGTCGGTCCCGTCCCCGTTGAAATCGGCCGCCGCCGCCGCCAGGCTCAGAAACAGTCCCGGTACCGCCATCGAAAGAACCGCCCATCCCTTCATCCGCGCACCTCCCTTGGTTATAGTTTAAGTGAGATATCGATCGAAAAAAGTACGGTCGGGAAACGCCGGCCCCCCGCCCGCATTTCCATTCCCTCTTCGAGCAAGCCCGTTCCCGCGCATTTTCCCCGCGGGATGCAATAACCTGCCTCATAAGGATTTTACACCGGAAGCAGGTTTCGGTCAGATATTTTTAATGAAACCGAGGGAGCACCCGTGGGGAGCCCCCGGCGGATTCCGGCGATCCGATTGCTCCGTTTCCGCTTCGGGGCGGTAATTCGGGCTTTGTTTCCTCCGGCCCATAACCTATGCTTTGTACCCGAAGGCGGTTTGCCGCCGATGATCCTTGGGCCGAACTCGAACCGGGAGGAAACGATGGAAGCGTCGAACCGGGTCATCAGACACCGGAATATCGTCCTGATCTATATTTTGGGATTCGTCACCTTCGGGATCTATTTCATTTACTGGGTGGTCTCCACCAAGGGGGACATCAACAGCCTGGGGGCAAAAATCCCCACCGCCTGGCTGCTGATCATCCCCATCGCCAACATCTACTGGGCCTATAAGTACTGCGAGGGCTTTTCCGAACAGGTCAAAAAAGACGACAACACCATCCTCTGGTTTTTTCTCTATCTCTTCGTCGGAATCATCATGCCCGCCATCGTTCAGTCGGAGTTGAACAAGATCGCCGCGCCCGCGGCGTAAGGCCGGCTTCGTCCCCTCCGTGCCTCCCTCGTTCCGGCGCCCGCTCAAGCCGCCGCCAGCGGCCCGTGAAGGGGCCAGTACCGGTATCTTTACCGCGGCCGTCGGCATCTCGCGTCACCTGCGCGGCCAACTTTTCCCCGCGAGCCTTGTCGCAGGCTGCAACCACCCCGGCGCGATTCGCTGCATGTTCGCTGATCGTCCGCAATAGGGCCCTTCAGGGGGGTGTCCTTACTGCATTGCCGGGCAGAAAGTTGCATTGCCGGGCCTCCTTTCCACCCGATCCTGGCACACCGCTTGCTCTATCAAGGAGAGTCATGACCCCGTTATTCGAGAAAAGGAGATGAGGATGAAATTCGGATTCATGCCGCTTTCAATCGTGTGCGGGCTGGTACTGTATCCGGGCACCGGTTTCGAAGCGTCCGCCGCCTCGGCGTCCTCGGCCGCAGCCGCTTCCGGCGCTTCGTCCGCCGCCCCACGCGACGACGAACTCGTCCAGGACATGTCCCTGCCCCGCATCACCTCCGTTGTCTGCGAGGACCCGGCCGGCGACGTCAACGACACCGTCATGCCGGGCGTCACGATCAACATTTTCGGAACCAACCTGGTCTCGGGAGGAGCGGCGCGCGGCGTCCGCCTGTATAACGGCGACGACCACGGCCGCTATCAGCAAGCCCGGTCTCTCGGGTACACCGCCGCCGGCACCCGGATCGGGGTCGAGTTCGGTTCCTGGGTTCTTACGGCGCTGATGGAGCGGCAGCCGTTCTACCTGGCCGTCGACGGCCCGTTCGGTTACACTTCCTTCTACCGGGTGGCCTACGACGACGGTCGCGGGGAGATAAACCCGGTCCTCGTCCCGCCGGTCGTTACCGATGTCTTTTATGCTTCGGGGGGGGGCGTTCGCCACGGCGCCGTTATGCCCCTGGAGGCCGTCACCGTCACTTTGAGCGATGTATCTCCGGTCGACGGAACTCCCAAAGTGGAAATGCGCTGGAACGAAGGGACCGACTCCTTCGATTACGAAATCGGGACGGTCATCTCCAGCACCGCCGGCGAAATTAGGGCGATGTTTTCCCTGGTCGAAGACGGGTACTTCATTTCCAGTCACGAAGACCTCGCCCTCTATGTCTACGACCAGCAGACCGGCCGGTGGTCCGCCGGTTATCCGGTCTCCCTGGATCAGCGCGATTATGTGTATGAATGCTGCCAGCTGCCGGATGCCCCCGTCTGGAACGTCAGCGGCGGCATCGATTACACCGATCCCCTCGATATCTCCGAACCGGAGGCCCTGATCGTAACCCGGACCGGTTCCGCCGATTACTACCGGAAGCTCGGCCGTCTGCACACCGTGACCGGCCTCGATACCGAGGTGGTGTTCGGGGACGATATCTGCTCCCATTTTTCCGCCGCCGATACCGCCGGCCTCGCCCAGGATATCAAGGAGTACCTGGCCCGGCGCTACCGGGATTCCGGGGGAACGACCCGCTTAGTCCTCCTGGGAGGCGAGGCCTCCAAGAACGACGACAACGCCGGCTCCTTCGTTCCCGCCTTCCAGGTCTACGACCGCAACGAGATCGACCTGAAATCGGGCGCCGACGACGATGAAACCGGCGTCGTCACCGACAGCTTTTACAGCGACTTTTTCTACTCCGACCTCGGCGAATGGGACAGCAACGGCAACGGCGTCCATAACGACAATCTGCGCGATGCCCCCACCGACTACGACGCCACCCTCTCCGTCTCCCGCCTCCCGTTCCCCCTCGACACCTCCCGCTCCCGGATCGAACTCTGGCATTACATCGAGAAAGTCGTCAGCCATATGACCGACTTCGATCAGAACCGGGTCAACGACGTTCTCTTTCTTTCCAACGTCGCCGCGGAGGTGGCGGTCCTGGGCGCGATCGACTCCGCCTGGTGGCTCGACAACTACACCGAGGACAACCTCCCCGGGGGGGTGTCCGTGTACAAGCTTTACCAGACACGGGACACCGCCGACGCCGCCCTCACCCTCGCCCGGGAGAAGGAGCGCCTCGAGGACAACTACAACCTCGTCGTCCACATGGGACACGGCAATATCAAGTTTCTGACCGCCGACGACTCCGGCAGTTCCACCTACGATTTCACCGACGAAATGGCCTACGAGTTGGAGAACTCCGCGCCCTACCCGATCATGATCACCGGGGCCTGCCGGGCGGGGCGGCTCAACTCCGGCGAAGACTGCGCCGGTTCCGCCCTCATCCGGTCGCTCACCGGGGGCGCGGTCGCCTATCTCGGCAACAGTTCCTACGGGATGAGCGTCTACGGCGGCTGTCAGCTCATCGACGAGATTCTCGCTGCGCTGGCTGCCCGGCACTTCCTCGCCGCCGACAACCCCTATCTGGGAGACCTGCGCCTGAGCGACGCACTGAGGAGCGGAATCAACGCACTGATGGATCTCGACGATCCCTGGTGGCTCTCGGCGGGCAAGTTCGTGGACGGGCAGGAATATACAGCCAAGTCGGCCGACATCCTCGGCGACGGCCTGATCCCGGTCTATACCCGCCGCCGTGACGACGCGCCCCGGCTCCAGGTGATCAAGAACCGCTATACGGTTTCCGGGGGAAGCGTCGTTGCCGACTTCGAGATCTCCCTTTCCTCCGACTATCCCGACGGTGTCGTCACCATCCAGACCGACAGCGGGACCTATTACCGGCAGGCCACCGGCGGGTCCGGCGCCTGCGAAATCATCGTCCCCGAGGATCCGGCGCGGATCGCGATCGGCTACTCCTCCGTCTACTGCCTGAGCGCCTACCGCGAATACTATTACCACACCCTCGATCCGACGGCGTCCGAAGCGGCCGGGGTCGACGGCGAGTTAAACCTCGACCCGTCCTTCCCGGGCGGGAGCGGCGGCCCGACCGCCGTTCCCACTTGGCGGGGCCCCTCGCCGGACTGCCTCGACCCGATCGACACCGTCGACTACTCCGCCCTCCTCGCCGACCGGATCGACCCGGCTCTCCGGTAAGCTCCTCGCGCCGTCGCGGAACGGGGACGGCTCCCCGGGCCCCGACCGGCCGGGTCCTTCTTGAGAAACCGGGCAACCCGTAGTAAAATAATACGATAAACGCAATGCTCGCGAATCCGTTAGTACATGAGTCGTTTTGGTTCCTCCTGACCTAGTGTCGAATATGAATCCGTCCCGGCCAACCATCTCCGAAAATCCCCCGGAGGATGCGCCTCGAAACGATTCCCGGCCGGACCGGCAGCCCCGCCAGCTCCTGGTCCTCTTCCTGACCGAGATGTGGGAGAGGTACGGTTTTTATACCATGCGGGGGATCCTGGTCCTTTATATGACCAAGGTCTTCCTCTTTTCCGATACCGCGGCGTACGCCATGTTCGCCGCTTTCGCGGCCCTGCTTTTCCTGACGCCTCTCTTCGGCGGCTGGGTGGCCGACCGGTTCCTCGGGTTCAGACGGTCGGTGCTGGTGGGCGGAGTTCTGCTGGCGGTCGGGTACGGTTTGCTCGGCATCCCCGGGAGGGGAATGCTCTTTCGCCTGGCCCTGGGAACGATAATCGTCGGGAACGGCTTTTTCAAACCGAACGTCTCCGGAGTGGTCGGTCAGTTGTACGGGAAAAACGATCCCCGCCGCGACGGGGGGTTCACCATCTTCTACGCCGGCATCAATATCGGATCGGTCATCCCGCCCCTTGTTACCGGATGGATAATCATCCGTTTCGGGTGGCATCCCGCGTTTCTGGTGGCCGCTTCCGGCGTACTGGTCGGGACGGCGATCTTTTTTTTCGGCCTGAGAAAACGCCCGGAGTTGGGAGCGCCGCCCGATACCGTCCGCACGCGGGCGGAGCGTTTGGGGAACTATCTGCTCATCGGCGTGGGGACTCCGGCCGCGGTCTACCTGTTCGCGGAACTGCTCCGGGATACGGCCCTGACCAATGTTCTCCTTTTCGTCGTCGGGGGGCTGTTCCTGGCCTATTCCTTCAGCCGGTCCTTCTCGTACCGGGACAGGCGCAGGGAGCGCCTGATCGCCGTTCATATCCTGATTCTCTTCTCGATCGTCTTCTGGGCGCTGTACCAGCAGGGTGCGATGTCGCTGACCATCTTCACCGAATTCAACGTGGGAAGAGAGGTGGGAGGCTGGACCATCCCCACGGTCATGTTTCAGTCCGTCAATCCCTTCTTCGTCATTCTCCTGGTTCCCTTCATTTCCCGGTTATGGCTGCGCCTGGAGCGGCGGGGCTGGAACCCTTCCATCCCCGCCAAGTTCGCCCTGGGAACGATCTTCATGGGGCTGGGGTTCGTTATCCTTCCCCTGGCCGTCGCCGGCGCCGGCGCGGCCGGGAAAACCAGCCTCTGGTGGGTGGTTGCGAGCTATTTTCTGCAGACGCTGGGAGAGCTTTTCATCTCGCCGGTGGGGCTTTCCATGATAACCGGGCTGTCTCCTAAAAAGCTGGTGGGGATGATGATGGGGGTGTGGTTTTTCGCCACCGCGCTGGCGAACGCGCTGGCCGGATTCGTCTCCGATTGGACGGCCCTTCCCTCGGGGACCAACAACCCCCTGTTGACCGATCGCCCCTTTTCCCACGTTTTCGGAATCATCGGTTGGATCGCGGTCGGGGTGGGGGTCGTTTTCCTCTTTTTCGCCCCGATCCTGAAGGGCCTGATCGAGGGGGCGAAGCGGGAGAAGTGAAGCCGTCCGCCGCCGCCCCGGTGGCGTTCGCCGGCGCGGCGGCGCTTGTTCCGCTCGAGAAGGCGGCACGGTTCGGCAGTCGGTGCGTACCATCGGCAGAGGCACTAGAGAGAGTTTCCGAGGAGGTTCTGATGAATACATCCGATCGAGGCAATGTTCCCGGGGCGCCCGCCGGAGGGGAAACCCTGTTGGAGAGGGAAGAACCGTTTTTCGCCGAATTCGGCGGCCGTTTCGCCCTCGCCCGTGAACATAAATATCTTGTCGCCAGCCAGAAAGGCTCGATGCCGAAAGCGGTGCTGGCCCGTTTCAAGGAAGGCCTGGATCGGATCGCCCGGGACCCTTATCCCGTCTATCTCGAAGACCCCGCGGTCACCCGCGGGAAAATCGCCCGGGGCTACGGGGCCCGGGTGGATGAAGTCGCCATCGCCCGCAATACCACCGATGCCGTCAGCCAGATCCTGAGCGGAATCGACTGGCGGGAGGGGGACGAGCTGCTCTGCTCGACCCTGGAGTACCCGAACTGCGTGGCGACGGTGCGGCGGGTGGCGGCACGGTTCGGCCTGGGCGTCCGGCAGTTCGGAGTCCCATCGCGCCCCGACACGGAGGCGGAAGAGGTCGTCGCTTCCGTCCGGCGTTCCCTCAGGCCCGGCCGAACCCGGGCGATCTTCTTCTCCTGCCCGACCCAGCCCAACGGGATAGCTCTACCCTTCCGCCGGATCGCCCGGCTGGCCCAGGAAAACGGGGCGATCACCATCGTCGACGGGGCCCACTACGGCGGCATGTTCGATCCGCGCCTCGACGAAACCGGGATCGACTTTTGGGCGCTTTCCGGGCACAAGTGGCAGTGCGGGCCCGGAGGGACCGGCATTCTCTATGTCCGCAACGCGCTCTGGCCGGAAAATTCCACCCCGCTGCCCCGCTTCCATCTCGTTCGCTCCGGCAGTCTCGACGCGCCCGTCGACGGCTCCCGTCCGCCGGGTTTCGACGTGGGCGCGGCCCTGAGTTTCTACGGTTTCCCGGAATCGGCCGACTGGCGGGCCCTGGGGCAGTCCTGCGAGGTCTGGGACGGCGTGGGCAGGGAACGCATTCAGAACTACATCCTAGCCCTGGCCGACTACGCCCGGGGAAAACTTATCGAGGTTTTCGGAGAGCGGGCTCTCCTGCAGCCCTGCCGGGACCCGGAGCTGAAGTCGGGGATCGTCGCTTTCAATCCTTTCCCGGACGGGAACGACCGCCGGAACATGAAGGTGGCCTCCGAGTTCCAGGCGCGCATCTTCCGGGATTGCGGCTACCACATCGGCTGCGGCGGCCTGGGAAGCACCGGCCTGACCCGTCCGCCCGATCCGGACGCGAAGGCGTTTTTCGAGGGCTGTATCCCGAACCGCGATCCGAAAACCGGCCGGCCGGACCCGAGCGATATCCCGTTCCGGTTCGGTACGCCGGCCTGGTGCGATCGGGCCGATCTGGATAGGTTCGTCGACGACTGCCGGGCGATGGTCGAAACAATGCAGGGTTGAGTTTCGCCGGCCGCGGTCGGCGTGGGCGGATGAGGGCGAGCTATTTGGGCTATCCCCCTGTTCCGGCGGTCCAGTTTCTGAAATGATAGGCGGCGATGATCTGAACCCACCAGGGAGCGAAACTCCGATAGATCCCGACCTTCGGATCGTTGGCCCGGTAATCATTCCGGGACCGGTCCCAGCTTTTCAGCAGGTCGACGATCATTTCGACGTGTAGCCTGGTTCTCATCCCCCGGAGCTGAAAAACCCGCGCGCCGGGTTCCGGGGCGAGTCTCCGGGTAAGAAGAATTCTCCCTTCGTCCAGGTGGGCGGTCACGTAATGGATCGAACAGCCCAGGTATTCGAACTTTTTATAAAAAGGCAGCCAGTATTCGGGGTCCAGCCCCCTGAAAAAAGGGAGGATGGCCCCATGGTGGTTTATGACCGGGCAGGGGACCCGCTCCAGGAATTTCCCGGTGAGGGGGCGCGCCCCGAAGAGAATGATCAGGTCGGGTCCGAATTCCTCGATGAGGGGCAGGCCGTGGTTGTGGTTGTCGACGTGCCGCGTTTCGGCGGCAAAGCTCTCGGCTCCCTCGAACAGTTCCGCTTCGTATGCTTCCCGTTGTTTCCGGAAGACATCCACTTTGGCGTAGGGGAAATATCCGATCAACCCCTTGAAATCCTTTTTCCGCCAGAGCGTTTTCAGTTTCTTTTCGCCGGCGGCGAAACCGGAAAAATCCACCGGATCCTCGGTGACGACCCGGAATCTCCATTCGGGAAGTTCCCGCATCAGCCGGTTGACGTAATAGATCTGGAACCGCTCGGTTGCGGTGGTCAGGATGATTATTTTCCCGGCCATGGCTCTACCGGCGCCCCCGGGGATGGGGGTGTTCTCGGACAAGAAGGGCCGGCTTCCCGTTTTCGAGCCCGAGGGGGGACGACCGCGGGGGTTAAATCAGATAAGGGCACTGTCCGCCTTTCTTCATGAATTCGCAGTCCTTGTCGCAGGGCCGCATCTTGATGTTGACGATGCTTCCCGGAATGCTGGAGAGCATATCGGTTTCCAGCGCGGAAACCAGCTCGTACCCCTTCTTGAAATTGAGGTCCTCGGGGAGGACGAGTTCGAATTCGATGAACTTCATCCGCCCCGAAACCCGGCTCTTCAGTCCCCCGAAGTCGCAGTACTTGTCGCTGTGCCGGGCCAGCCACTTGAGCAGTTCCAGCTTGCTGCCCTCTTCGATGGTGGCGTCCAGGAGCTTGAAAAACGCCCCTTTGGCCATCGCGAAGGAAGGAACGGCGATGATGAGGCTGACCAGCAGGGTGGCGGCCGGATCGACATAGAGCTCCACCGTCGATATTCCCACCGCGCGCAGGATAATGGATACGAGGAAGGAGGCCGCGACGGTCATCGAGATGAACCCCTCCAACCGGTAGTGGACCCCTTCGGCGTGGATGGCCGGGGATCCGCTTTTCCGGGCCATCCTGAAGATGTAGTAGGCGCCCAGGAAATTGATGGAAAAGTTGACGACGCTGGATCCCAGCCCGATCCAGGGGAAGGTGATGTGGGTGGGGTGAAAGAGGTTGAGTATCGCCTGGAACGACATGGCCAGGGCGATCCCGATCAGAATCACCCCTTCCATCGCCTCGCAGACGTGCTCGATCTTGCTGTAGCCGTAATTATGGAACAGATCCTCGGGACGGTTCGAGAGCCTGATCGAGTAATAGAGGATGATCGAGACCACCAGGCCGACGCAGGTTATCCCCAGGTCCACGGCGATGGCCAGCGAATCCACCAGGAGCAGGGCCGTGAGCTTGATCGCGAACAGGACGATGTTCCCGGCCAGGCTCGCCCTCACGGCCCGCATCATATATTTTTCCTGCGGCGAAGACGTCATGTTCCGCTTCCTCGAAGCCCGTACCCGTCTTCGACGGTTACGGCGCCGGGCATGTTTCTCCTTGCAGGGCCGGGTCCAGGTAGTCGGGTTTGAAGATCAACAGGCCCAGCGCCATGCACTCGAGCCCGAACGGGAGGTAGCCGGCCAGCCCCAGGGCCGGCATCTCGAAGTACTTGAACCGGTAGATATAGGGGATCTCGTAAACCCACTTGGCGTAACTGTAGGAGTTCCACATCTCCCAGAAAAGACCGCAGAGGAGCGCCCCGGCGGCCGCCGAAACCACCAGCCGCCAATCCCCCCGGGCTACATCCGAGAAGACCTGGCGTTGCCCGAGGAGGGACTGGATGGCCGCCATGCTGACCACCGGGGATACCCAGAGGAGGGCGCAGAGCTGGTTGGGAAAGACGCCGAGCAGGGCGTAGGTTCCTCCCGTCACGACCAGGGCGGTGAACGCCCACACCCGGGGGCGTTTCGGCCGGATCGGGCGGAACTGCTTGAAAGGAGCTTCGAAACGGGGAAAGGTCCGCAGCAGGTGGCAGACGGAAAGGACGCCGGGGAGGACGGTCGAGAAGGCGACGGTGGCGAGGACGAAGTATTTCGCCGGGGTCATCCGGACGTGGATATACTGCCAATTCTGGACGTAGCGGTTGAGGTACTCGAAAAACCACCAGAACCCGGCGCCGAGCGGGAAAAGGAGGAGAAACCGTTTCGGGCGGTCGAGCATCAGGCAGCTTCCGGAACGGACGCAGCAGAGGGCGTTCACGACCAGAATAAACCCGATCCAGAGCGGCCCGAAAGCGGGGGGATGGTCGATCCGGATCCAGTTGGTACGGGCCCACTCCGCGTACCACCCGAAGATCAAGAGGACGATTCCCGTCCAGCCCCACCAGGGGAAACGGCACGGGGGCTTCCGTGCGTTTTCCGAGGGTTCTCCCCGCCAGGTCAGGAAACGGAAGACCAGCGGGCCGATGGCGAGAAGAATGACGGCGGCGTAAAAGACGAACCAGGCCCAGGAAAAGGGCGGGTGGGCGACGGGGTACTTCCCCCAGATGGTATCGGGGGGGATATGCAGATAGGGGCGGACCGGTTTGCCGGCCAGCCAGGTCCCGGCCAGGGGCAGCCCGACGAGCCAGAGGGCGAACGTCGACCAGAGGATAACGTGCTTGATCATGGCAACGAGATTATACGTGGGATGGCGCCGCGAAGCATCTCGATTCAAAGCGTTCTCCTCCGGCTCCCTGCGGTCGACTTCGAGCGTCGAACGTTCCGAATATTCCTCTGAAAATCCGCCCCGGGCGCTGGCGTAGTACCCGGAACGCTCGGTGCCATCGGGTCGGCCCTTATGGTTTATGAGCCGGACCGAAATCCCGGGATTCGGTCCGGCTCAATGAGCATGGGGTGACCGGCTACAAAACCTACCGCATGAATTCGTAAGCTCCCATATCCACCGCCTCCGTTCCATCGCTGTCGCCGTCCGCCAGCCGGTCGGAATTCCCGGCATCGTAGGGAGAATAGGTGAAACTCCAGATTATTTCGTGAGTAAAAACGGAAATCGACGTCATATGCGCGATCTCCGAAGTATCCCCGGTATCGATGCAGGGAGATGTCGAAAGCAGGGCGTATGGGTGGGTCCTGCGTCCACTGAAATTAGGGTTGGAATTTATATTGCCGGTTCCCCAGCAACTTCCATAATTATAAGTTACGCCCACCCCGAGGGCGAAAGCGGCATAACCACCTTCTACATCGCAATAATCGAAATATGGATCGCAATTATCGTCTTCGAGACGAACTTGATCGCCGCTTACGGTGGCGGAGTTGCCCCAGATAATATCATTGGCGAATATTGGATTCGACCACATGCTACAACTGATCCCGCCTCCGCTGGCGGCGCTGTTATAGGCGATCGTGTTATTGATAACCGTCGGGTCGGAAACATTCACGCAAGAAATCCCCCCGCCTTGTCTCCGCGCACTGTTCTGAGCTATGACATTGCCGACGATTATCGCGTCCGAGGAATCACAGTCGATCCCCCCGCCGTAGTGGCCTTCTGCCGTATTTCCCATGATCCGATTGTTCAGAATCAAGGCATCGCCGCAATAACAACAGATGCCCCCGCCAAAATCAGAAGCCCTATTGTTTGTTATTTCGTTATTGGTGATCAAGGTATCCGCGCAATTAAAACCGATAATCCCGCCACCGTATAAGGCCCTGTTCGAACTTATTCTATTATTAGCAATTATCGGGAGGTAGTAATTATAACAAATACCTCCGCCGGCATAAGCGACGAAATTATTAGTTATGAGATTGTCAATAATGGAGTCGCCTCCCTGTTTGGAATATATCCCGCCTCCCCAATTCGCCCGATTATTAATAATCCGATTATCGGAAATAGACAACGTCGCCGATTCGGAATATAACCCGCCGCCTTGATCGCCGGCCTCATTTCCCGTAATCACGTTGCCGCTGACGGTCGAGTCCGTCAGATCGCAATAAATCCCCCCGCCGTCGGTGACCGCTGCATTATCCGTTATGATATTATTGGATATGGTCAACCCGGAACCCTCGCCGTAGATCCCCGCGCCCATATCGGCGGACCCGGCCTGAATGGTAAAACCGCTGATCATGGAAGCCGTCGCGGTGGCGGTATCGAAGGTTATGACCGGTCCGCTCCCGCCGCCGTCGATGATGACGAGTTCGGGGTTAGTTTCGTCGCCCATCAAAGTTATGTCTTTTCCCGCGAAATCGATGGTTTCGTAGTAAGTTCCCGGATAAACAAGGATCGTGTCTCCGTCGCTGGCGGCACTGATGCCTGCCTGGATAGTGGAGTAGTCTCCGCTCCCGGCACCATCGACGATGATTTCCGCCGCCGCAGCGAGACGGATCGCTGTCAGAACAGCGATAAGTCCCGTTAAGCATGTCGGTACTCTCATAGCTTCCTCCTCTGTGACGTTTCGATCTAATACCGGAATGGTATGAGCAGAAACTATGCCAGTATGCGCCGAAATATCGTTATACGCATAATCCCCCGGCTAACAGAGAATTAGAGATATTTCCGATGCCGCCACCTAGCCGAGAAATACTACCGGAGAGGCGAAATGCAACATGAGGTGATGTGTTTCACGGAAAAACATCGGAACGTATTGAGCAAGGGTGTGGGGAAAAGGCCGGCTGTCGATGATCCCCACCAAATAACGAACGTTGCCGGGTCCAGGCATCTCGGGAGGCGGGATCCCTTCCAGAAGCGAAGCCCGGGTCCACGTCGCCCGGCTCTATGGGGAATCCGGGCTTACCCGGAGGCCGCCCCTCGCTGCCTACTCAACGCCGTGCGCTCAGCTTCTCGCGCTATCTCGTGACCGGGATATCTCCGGTCGTCCCGAAGTACAGCCGGGAGAGCCCTTCCACGATCCAGAGGCTGGAGGAGTCGCGGAAGATCGCCGGGTCGTCGCGGCCGTCGCCGTCGTAATCTGCCGGCCGGGGCCAGTCGGTGCAGGTTCCGAGGTAGTGCCGCGTGATCCCCCGCACCGCCCACATCCCCCGGCACGGCCGGAATATGGCCGCGGTGCAGGTCCCGTCCCCCGCGTAGTCCATCGGGACCGGCCAGTCGGTCGGGTCGCCGAAGTAGAAACGGGTGCACCCATACACCGCCCAGCGCCCGTCGCTCGGCCGGTAAACCGCGAACATGCTCGCCCCGCCGCCGTCGTAATCGGCGGGCGCCGGCCAGTCTCCGCTCCGGCCGTAGGAGAACTGGGTGAGGTCGCGGACGTACCAGCCGCCGCTGGAACTCCGGAAGACGGCGATCTCCGAGATGCCGGTCCCGGTGTAATCGCTCGGAACCGGGATATCGCCGCTCATCCCGTAATGCAGCCGGGTGAGGCCGCGGACGAACCATTGCCCGGAATCGGAACGGAAGACGGCGATGTCGGTTGTCCCGTCGCCGTCGTAATCGCCGGGAACGGCCTGGTCGGCGGAGTTCCCGTAGTACGCCGCCGTCAGGCCCCGGATCGCCCACAACCCCCGGGAGGCCCTGAATACGGCGACGTCGTCGGTCCCGTCCCCGTCATAGTCGCCGGAATCGATGACGGTTTTCCATGGTGGCAGCGTCGGGCCGCAGGTGGGAGTCGCAGTCGGGCTGGGGGTGGTGCTGGGCTCCGGTGTCGGCGTGGGGCTGACCGGCGTGGGGGTGGCCGAGGGCGTGGTCGTGGCCGACGGGGTCGGGGTGGGCGTGGGCGTCGCCGACGGGCTCGGGGTGAGCGAAGGTGTCGGCGAGGTCGAAGGAGACGGGGTAACGGATGGCGTCGGGGTGATGGAAGGCGTGGCCGTGGTCGAGGGGGTAGGTGTGGCCGACGGGGACGGCGTCGGGGTGACGGAAGGTGTTGTCGTGGGAGAAGGGGTAGGCGTGGCCGACGGGGTCGGCGAGGTCGAAGGAGACGGTGTGGTCGAGGGCGTAGGTGTGGCCGACGGGGACGGCGTCGGGGTGACGGAAGGTGTTGTCGTGGGAG
>DAOSXE010000034.1:17716-23684 GCA_035380285.1 bacterium
AGGGGGTAGGCGTGGCCGACGGGGACGGCGTTGGGGTGACGGAAGGTGTGGCCGTGGGCGAGGGAGTCGGCGACGGGGTCGGGGAGGGAGTGGGCGGGGTGACGAAGTTGGCCACCAGGGCGCGGTCGGAGGACGGCGTGAATGTGTAGGACGTATTGGTCGACACCACCGTACCGCCTTCCGTCCAGTTCAGGAAAAGCCACCCGGGATAGGGGCTGGCAAAGACCGATGCAGGGTGCCCATACTCGGGGTTGTCTCCCAGCGCAAAGCCCCCCGTGGGCGGGTTCGCCGTGGCCGTTACGCGATAACAGAAGCTCCCGTAGAGCGTGCGGTCCGTCGTCACCGTGAACGTGTAGTCGGCGTCGTACGAGACCGTGCCTTGGGTCGGGTCCCACCAGGAACTGAAGTGCGTGCCGTGCAGGCACGTCCCGTGCACGGTCACGGAGGTTCCGGCGGCGAAGGTACCTCCCCCCGAGACCGTGCCGCCCCCGTCGCTGGCGTAGACCGTGATCAGGAAATCGGCGAGCCGCCGATCGGCTGTGCCGACGGGGTCGCTGCCGACGGAGGCGACGCTCGCTACGGTGTTGGTGGCTCCGTCGATAACGGAGAGGTTGTTCGCCGGCGCGCCGGTCGGGGAAAACAAGGCGGCAATCAGACTGACCGAGGTGATAACAGTCCCATGCATCGAAAAGCCCTCCGGAGCTTGAACAAGGATCCGCTGTTTCGGTATGAATCGGAGCATTTAAGCACCCGGCTCGGCATTGTCAAGGTAATCTGCCTGGTACCGGGCGCTCTCCCCGGCCAGAAATTTTTCCGGCGTTATCGCCCGACGATTTTTTCCTGGCTCGGGGAAATGATGAAGGCGGCCCCCCGGACTCGGGGGGCCGCCTTGGTTGCCCATGGCGCCCCGGCGTCGTGGACCCGGGCTCGCGCGCTATCTGGCGACGGGGATATCGCCCGCCGTCCCGAAATAGGCCCGGGTCAGCCCGCGGATTGCCCACAGACCGCTGGTATCCCGGAAGACCCCGGTCCCGGCGACGCCGTCGCCGTCGTAGTCCGCCGGAACCGTCTCGTCCGACGACCCGCCGAAGTAGATCCGGGTCATCCCATGGACCGCCCAGAGACCGGTTGCGGGCCGGAAGATCGCCGGGTCGATGCCGGGTGCGGAGTCGTAGCCCGCCGGGACGGGAAGATCCCCCGAACCGCCGAAGTAGATCCGGTCTCCGGCCCGGGCCGCCCAGAGGCCGGTCGAGCCCCTGAAGATCACGATCTCGGACGTCCCGTAGCCCCGGTAATCCCCCGGGAGGGGCTCGTCTCCGGCGGCGCCGAAGTAGGCCCGGGTCTGACCCCGCACCGCCCAGAGGCTGGACGCATCCCGGAAAACGGCGATATCCGAGGTCCCGTCGCCGTCGTAGTCCCGGGGCAGGGGGGTGTCGGAAGAACCGCCGAAGTAGGCCCGGGTCAGCCCGCGCACCGCCCAGAGGCCGGTGCTTCCCCGGAAGACGGCGATGTCGGTCGTTCCATCCCCGTCGTAGTCGCCCGGCACGGGCCGGTCCGATCCCGACCCGTAATACGCTCGGGTCAGCCCCCGCACCGCCCAGAGGCCGGAGGAGGGGCGGAAGATCCCGATCTCCGAGGTTCCGTCCCCGTCGTAGTCGTAGTTCCAGGTGCTGGCGGGCCGGGCGGGGAAGACAAAGCTGTTGGCGTAGATGTGCCTGTCGGAACCGTCCCGCTGGTCGAAGACCACGACCGCGTGACCGGTTGCATCCATCGCGACCTGGGGATTGTCGGCCCAGTTATCTGGTCCGGAGTCGAGAGTCGTCGCCCCGGACCAGGAGGACCCATCCCAGATGTTGGCCCAGACCCTGTTGCCGATGACCCCCCCGTCCGTGGTGTACTCCGTAAAAGTCACGACCGCCCGCCCGAAGCCGTCGATCGCGACCGGCGTGGAGTATAAGCCGACGCGCCACTCAGTCCCGTCGTCTATGATGGTAGGGCTGGTCCAAGACGAACCGCCCCATCTGGTGGCCCAGACGCGGTTTTTGGAGCCGTCATACTGGATAAAAGTCGCCATCGCTTTTCCGTTCCCGTTCAGCGCAACATCTAGACCGGTTGCGGAAGATCCTGGCCCATTATCGATGGTGGTAGCGCCGGACCAGGAAGACCCGTCCCACCAGTTGACGCAGGCGCGTTGGTTATGAGCGGTATCTTGATTGAAGAAGACCACGACGGCCTTCCCGTTCCCGTCCATCGCCACCCGGGGGGCGAGCGCGTTCTCGCCCCAGCCCATGTCGATGGTGGTGGCGGCGTTCCAGCTGGATCCGTTCCAGTGCCGACCGTAGATGCGGTTGGGCGTGCCGTACTGCCGCCAGACCGCGATCGCGTCACCGCTGTCGTCCATGGCGATGCCCGGCGAGTCCGCGTTGGTGCCGGCCCCCAGGGGGGAAATTATCTGGAGAGAAGTCCAGGCCGAACCGTTCCAGTACCCGGCAAAAATCTTGTCGTAGGTATCGTAGACCCGGAATACCACCATCGCCCTGCCGCTCCCGTCCATCGCGACTTCCGGCCAGTCGGTTTCACGCCCGAGGCCTTCGTCGACCGGAGCGGCACCGGACCAGGCCGAACCGGACCAGAAGTTGCAGTAGACGTGGGAAGCGGAGGTTAACTCTTCGAAGGCGGCGCAGGCGTTCCCGCCGGCGTCCATCGCCACCCGCGGATCGTTACTTTCCCAGTCGTCATTATCAACGTCGATCCTCTGGGCGGTTCCCCAGGAAGAACCGTCGAAGACGTTGGCGAAAGTTTGTTGTACCGAGGTGAACGGCGCGATCTCGGACCACTCGGTGAAGGCGGCCACCGCCCGGCCTTCCGGTCCGATCGCCACCTGGGGGGTGTCGGCGTCCCGGATGCCGCTGCTGATCACCACGGGCATGCCCCATCCCTGCCCGAAGGCGCGGCCGCCCGTGACGAGAAAGAGCGCCGCCGCCGGCAATACGACCCGGAAATAACCGCTTCCTTTCATTGCAACCTCCCCTTTCCGATAACGATGAATTGAGTTCACCGGCATTAAAGAAACGAACCACAGGCCCGCGCCGCCGTGTATGGACAGGGCTTTCGGAGATGCGTATCAGCCATCGATCTCTCTCCGGGAAACGGGTAAGGCAGCGAACCTATACGAGGTCTTTTGCCCCTCGATACATGAACTGCTATACAGATTATTATACGCCTGTTTTCGTTGGACGGCAAGAAACACGAGTTCCCGTGGGGCTCGGTTTCGCCATGAAGGTCATGAAGGGGGGAAAAAGAGGGTTCGGGGTTCAGGTTCGACTGCTATCTGGTCGCCGGAACGTCCCCGCTGCCCCCGAAATAGGCCCGGGTCAGCCCGCGCACGGCCCAGAGTCCCGAATCGGAACGGAAGACCCCGATCTCGTCTCCGCCGTCTCCCCGGTAGTCCGCGGGAACCGGCGCATCGCCGGTTGTACCGAAATACAATCTGGTCACCCCGCGGACGGCCCAGAGCCCGGTGGAGGTCCGGAAAACGCCCGGTTTCCAGATGCCGTCCCCCGTGTAATCGCCGGGTATGCCGGTGTCGGTGCTCCCCCCGAAGTAAAGCCTGGTCAGTCCGCGGACGGCCCAGAGCCCGGTGGAGGTCCGGAAAACGCCGACCTCCATCCCCGGGGCTCCGGAGTAGTAACCGGGGAGCGGGGTATCCCCCGCTTCGCCGAAATAGAGCCTGGTCAGCCCCCGCGCCGCCCAGAGCCCGGTCGACAAGCGGGCTATGGAAGGGCCGTAGGTCCCGTCGCCGTCGTAATCGGCGGGAATGGGAACGTCGGAGGAGCCTCCGAAGTACGGTTTCGATATCCCCCGGATGGCCCAGAGACCGCTCCCGGAACGGAATACGGCTACATCGGTGGTCCCGTCGCCGTCGTAATCGGCCGGGACCGGATCGTCCCCGAAGGACCCGAAATACAGCCGAGACACCCCCCGGATAGCCCAGAGGCCGCCGGTATCGCGGAATACCGCGATATCCGAGGTGCCGTCGCCGTCGTAATCCGTGCGGTAATCGTCGGAGCCGGATATTTCCAGGAAATACAGTGCGCCGAATACATCTCCCGCCCACGCCCGGGGGCCGTGCCTGCTGTCCAGTGCGGTTACGTAGAGAATATCGGTCTGCTTTTTCCAGGACGAACCGTCGAAATGGTAAATCCCGGACGCGTCCCCGTCCATTCCCAGCCAGATATTGTCGGAGCTGCAGACGGAGATTTCCGCCTCGTTGGTGGCCTGCTCGCCCAGGGTGGTCGAGACGGTCCATTGGCCGCCGGCCAGGCGTCTGAGAACGGTCCCGTCCTCCGCCGCCGCCCAGACATCCTGCGGGGATGCCGCCGAGACCGAGCGCAGATACTGGCCGTCCGTCTGGGTATAAAAAGACGTCTCCACCGTCCAGTCGGTCCCGTTGTAGCGGATGATCCGGGCCGGCGTGCTGTTTCCTACCGCCCAGATATTTTCGGCGTCGAATCCGTCGATGCTGAACCAGTAGTCAAGTCCGGTATCGGTCTGAATAACCCACTGCGCCCCCCCGTCCTGGCTGTGGTAGATACTGCCGCTGGGACCGGAGGCCCAGACGTTGTTTTCGTCGACGGCGTAAACATCGTAGATCCACCAGTTGGTGCCGGCGATCTGCGTCTGGAGATACCAGTTCGTTCCGTCGCCGAAATAAATCCTGCCCTGGCTCGGGGAGTTGACATGGCTGCTGACCCAGATATGGGTGGCGTCGAGAGCGTAGACATTGAAGTTGGTCCCGCTTCCGCCGGGGAAGAGGTCCGTTTCCCGGACCCAGGCGCTGCCGCTGAAACGCAGCACCGCCCCATCCCCCACCTGCCCCAGCACCGCCCAGACGTCTCCGCGGGGGCAAACGGAGAGAGCGTTGACGGTAGATCCTTCCGGGGTATCGGAATACATCCAGCCGTCCGGACTGGCCGCCCCGGCCAGGGCCATCCCCATCGCCGCCAGCGTCACCGCCATCGAAGTTTTCATCTGATTGGTTCTCCCGGGTTCCATGATTTAAACAGACGGCTTCGGTCGCCGATTCCCGGTGCGGGGCCGCTCTGTCGTGTACGGTGCAACATCAAGGACCCCCCCCGGCGCCCTCACGCGGTTCCTTCATCCCGATTGTTGTTCTTCCTGTTGCCTTTTCCGGCGACCTCTCCCGGTTCAGTTGCAGGAATCGGCGTCCTTTTTGGTGCACAGCAGCCATTCCGCGCTACCGCAGTCGAAGGCGGCGCAGCTGGAGAGGTAATCGCAATTCTGAAATCCGTAGTCCGTGGTTCCCGAGTCCCCGTCCACGGTGCAGGCGCTGAGCCAGCCGCAGTTATAGAACCCGGCTAAGTTCGTACCTTCCACCCGGCAGGAGGAGAGCCGCGAGCAGCCGTAGAACCCGTAGTCGGTGTACTCCCCGTTGCCCTGGACTTCGCAGCTGCTCAGGTTGGAGCAGTAGGAGAAGCCGGAATCTCCGCAGTTGTTAGCTTGGCAGTTGCTGAAGGAAACCGTGGGGAACGTGCTGCCGCTGGGGCCGAGGAATCCGTGGCCGCCGACCACGGCGTAACAGTTGGAGACCTTGAGGAACTCGCTCCCGTCCTCGTAACGCAGCCCGCTTGTCGTGCCGGGGCCCCCGAACCGGCAGTCCGCCACCGTGACCCATTCCGTCCCCGGGATGTGCAGGGCCCCATGACCGGAGTCGCCGCCGTTATAAAGGTAGAGATTGTCGATTTGGCAGTAGTCCTCCTCGATCGAGAGATAGGCCCCGCCGCTGAAGTTGATTTGGGTCCCCCGCTTGCTCTCTCCCGTGATATGGCGGACGTTGCCCACGTTGATCACCGAGGCGACGGAATAGCTCCCGTCCGGGATGAAGACGCTGCAGTAGGTGTCGCTTTCCAGGGCCGCCACCAGATCGGCCCCGTCGTTGGGCTTGACC
>DAOSXE010000035.1 GCA_035380285.1 bacterium
GGGAAGTGTTACCTATGTGTTGAACCTAAAGTGTCACCTATGTCTTGATCGCTCCCTTCCCCCTGAACCCCGAACCCTGAACCCTGAATCCTGAACCCTGAACCCTGAACCCTGAACCCTGAACCCCGAACCCTGAACCCCCTCTTCCCCCCCCTCTGTCCCCTCTGGGGTTGATTTCTTCTTTCGTCATCGTCCGCGGTCTGACGCCGGCAAAAAAATCGGAATGAATCGTCCCCCCGCCCGACTGTTTGAGTGAGAGGGAAATTATTCGGCGGTCGGACGTTTTCGGAGCGGGAGGTGCGAGATGCTGGCGAAAGTGTTTTCGGCGGGGCTGGAGGGGATCGACGGCTATCCGGTGGAGATCGAGGTGGACGTGCGCAAGGGGCTGCCCGCCGAGGTCGTGGTCGGGCTTCCCGACCTCGCGGTCAAGGAGAGCAAGGACCGGGTCCAATCGGCCATGCTCAACTCCGGGTTCGGCTACCCCGACGACCGCATCACCGTCAACCTCGCCCCCGCCGACGTCAGGAAGGAAGGACCTTTCTTCGACCTGCCCATCGCCCTCGGGGTCCTGGCCGCCAGCGGCCAACTGTCGTGCTCCGACCTGGGGGACGCCTTCATCATGGGGGAGCTGGCTCTGACCGGGGGAATCCGCCCCCTGCGGGGCCTGCTGTCGGTGGCGCTGATGGCCCGTCGACAGGGGTGCCGGCGGCTGCTCGTTCCCCGGCAGAACGCCTCCGAGGCGGCTTTGGTCGAGGGACTCGATGTCCGGGGGGTGGAAAGTTTGGCCGAAGCCGTGGCTTTTCTGGAGGGGCGGACCGAGGTCGCCCCGGCCGCGGTCGACCGCGGCGGGCTCTTTCGCGCCGGGGCCGCCTACCCGGTCGATCTGGACGAGGTCAAGGGGCAGGCTCACGCCAAGCGGGCCCTGGAGATCGCCGTGGCCGGCGGCCATAACCTGCTGATGATCGGCCCACCGGGGGCGGGGAAATCGATGCTGGCCAAGCGGATCCCCACCATCCTTCCGGAGATGAGCATGGAGGAGGCGCTGGAGACCACCAGGATCCATTCCAGCGTCGGCCGGATAACCCCCGGCTGTCCCCTGGTCTCCGGCCGGCCTTTTTTCAGCCCCCACCACTCCATCTCCGACATCGGCCTGATCGGGGGCGGCGCCAGAATCCGGCCCGGCGTGGTCAGTCTCGCCCACAACGGGGTTCTCTTCCTCGACGAACTCCCCGAGTTCAAGCGCAGCGTCCTGGAGGTGCTGCGCCAGCCGCTCGAGGACGGGGAAGTCACCATCAGCCGGGCCGCCGGGTCGGTGACGTATCCGGCGGCGTTCATGCTGGTGGCGGCGATGAATCCATGCCCCTGCGGGTATTTTACCGATCCCCGCCGGGAATGCCGCTGCGGCCCAGGGAGGATCAGGAAGTACATGTCCCGGGTATCGGGCCCGCTTCTGGATCGGATCGACCTGCATGTCGACGTTCCCCGGATAACGTATGGGGACATGGTTTCTCCGCGCCCCGCGGAAAGTTCGGCCGCGGTTCGGGAGCGTGTCCGGAAAGCCCGGGCCCTTCAGGCGGGGCGTTTCGCCGGAACCGGAAGCTGCGTCAACGCCCGGATGGGGGCGAAAGCGCTGCGGAAGTTCGCCCGCCCCGACCGAGAGGGGCGGGAACTTCTGCGCCGGGCCATGGAGGAACTGGGGTTTTCGGCCCGGGGCCACGACCGGGTTCTGAAAGTAGCCAGAACCATCGCCGATCTCGGAGGGGAGCCGGAGGTCGGCGCCGGGCACGTGGCCGAAGCCATCCAGTACCGGAGCCTGGATCGTGAATCCTGGCTTTAGCCTTTGTCGCGCCGGTCGCGGCCGATACGGCGCTGGCGGCTCGGCCGGGAAGAAGCTATACTCGGATCGGTACGGACCGCGGGGGAGCGGCTCTCGGGAGGAGTGGCCCCCCGAAACCGGGACCGTGGTTTCGGGGCTGTGGCCCCGGGGGAAAGGGAGGAAGCATGGGCGCCGACAACGATCCGCGCCGCGGCCATCGCCGCCGGCTCCGGGAGAGGTTTCTCAAGGGGGGGCTGGACGGTTTTCACGATTACGAAATCCTCGAGCTCCTCCTGACTCTGGCCACCCCCCGCCGGGACTGCAAAGCGACCGCTCGTCTGCTCCTGCGGCGGTTCGGATCGCTTCGGGCGGTTCTCGATGCGTCGCCCGAGGAACTGCGGCAGGTCTCCGGAGTGGGGGAGATCAACGTTTTCGGTCTGCGTCTGCCGCGGGCCCTGGCCGGCCGGTACCTGGAAGAACAGGCTCGGGCCGCATGCGGCTTCGGGCGTACGGGGTCCCCTCATGAAGTCGTCGAGTACCTTCGCCAGGAATTCGGGAGTCTTCCCCGGGAACGATTCGTGGTATTGTACCTGGATTCGTCCAACCGGGTTAAGGAGAGGGAAGTGTTGTTCGAGGGAACCATCGATCAAGCCGCGGTCTATCCCCGGGAAGTGGCGGCGGCCGCGCTCCGCAAGGGAGCCGGGCGCCTGGTCCTCGTCCACAACCACCCGGGGGGCTCGCTGCGCCCGAGCCGCGACGATCTGGCTCTGACCGAGAAACTGACGGCCGCCTGCCGATTGCTCGACATCGAGGTGCTCGACCACCTGATCGTCACCGAATGCGGATATTACAGCATGAAAGAGCATGGGGAGATCGGAAGATGATGCCGTTACGGGTACTGTTGGCGGCGGCCGCGGTCTGGACCGCGGGCGCTCCCGCCGCCCGGGCGTGCCTTATCTGCGAAGCTTCCACGCATAAAAGCGAGGACGAACTGCGGGCGCGGATCCAGGAGCACGGGAGGGAGATGATTCCCGAACTCCGTTCCATGGTGGCCTGTCGGCACGCCGAACACCGGATGGCCAAGATCCTGGCTATCGATACCTTGGCCGGTTTCGAGGATCGGGAGTCGATTCCCGAGTTTCGCCGGCTGGTTTTGGAACTGCTGGATCCCGCTTCTCCCTCGACGTTCGGGCCCTTTGCCGTCGAGGCCGAAATCAGAGGCGCCGCCGCCCGGGCCCTGGGCGAACTGGAGGTGACGGGAGTCGGGGATCTCGTCTGGGAAGCCCGGGACCGGCTCCCTCCGGTCCGTGAGGCCGAACTCCCCCGGATCTTCAAGGAACTGCGGGAACCGGAGAGCATGGAGCGGTTGGAAAGCCTGCTCTGGCATACCAGGAACCGCCAGACCGCGTTTCAAGTGATCATCCAGTTCCGGGAAATCGGGCGCCGGGCCCAGATCCCGCCGGTTCGGGCCCGGCTCGACAGCTGGGAGGAAGAACTCGCCCGCCTTAAACAGAGCGGGGGCGACGACTACACCCTGGGGCGGATGGTCCGCTATACCGGTCAGGTGCTGGCGGTCATGGAAGGGCGGCGATGATCCCGGGCTTTCTTTCGGCGAAAGTCCGGGTCGCCGGTGGCTGCTTTTCGCTCGCGCTCTGCCTCCTGGGCGCCCTGGCCGGGTCCGCTCGTCCGTGCCTGCTCCACGACCCCAATGCGGATAAAGAGGCGGCGGCGTTGCGCGACTTCGTCGGCAAGGAGGGGAGAGCCGCCATACCTCGTCTCCGGGAAGTGCTGCAGGCGGGTCGGCACGACCACCCCCATGAGCAACAGGCGGAGCGGCACGACCACGGCCACGAGCAACAGTTGGTGGCGATCAGGGCCTTGGCCGAAATGGGGGACACGGATTCGATTCCCGCCTTCAAGGCCATCGTGTTGGAATTGGTCGATCCCGCCGCGCCCGGTCCGTTCGGTCCCTGGATTCCGGAAGCCGAACTCCGGGCGGCCGCCGCCCACGCCTTGAGTTCCCTGGAAGTCGGGGGCCTGAACGAGCGGTTGGGGCGGGAATGGAAAAGCCTTCCGCTGGATCGCCGGCGGGAACTGCCGCGCGTGATCGGGGAACTGAGGGAGGGAAGCGTGTCTCTGCTGGAAGCCATGGTCAGGGAAGGGAGCGACCGGGAGACGGTTTTTCAGGCGGTGGTACAGCTTCGGCACCTGGGATGCCGCGAGCAGATCGGCGTACTCGACGAACGCCTGTCCATATGGGAAGAGGAATACGGTCGTCTCCGCCAGGGCGGCGGCAGCGACCTTTACTTCGAACGGCAGATCGACTATCTCCGCAAGACCGTCCAGGGGTTGTCCGGCCGGCGGTAGCCGGGCCGGTCATTGTCGGTTCCGGTCCCCCGTTACGGATTCCAGCGCCTGTTCCCGCCGGGCGGGATCGCGGATCTCTGCGGCGGTTTCCCGTGCTTCCTCCCGGCGCCCGTCTTCGCCCAGCAGCCGGGATAGATTATAGCGGCAGGCGTCCGCGTATTCGGGGTACTGAAGAGCACAGGAAGCGTAAAGTTCCATGGCTTCGGCCCTCCGGTCGGTCCGGGCCAGGCATCCGGCCAGGGCGATCCGGGCTTCGGGATAGGTGGAGTCGCCGTCGGCGACTCGGCGGAAATATTCGGCGGCCGCTTCGAATCGGCCGCGCTGCAGGAGGATGGTGCCGGCCCGGGTGGCTCCTTCCCCGGTCAGATCTTTCCGTTCGGCGGCGCGCTCGTAAGCTGCCAGGGCTTCTCCGTCACGGCCTTCCTGAAGAAGGATATCTCCCAGGGTTTCCCATCCTCGGGAGAGCGACGGATCCTCCGCCAGGGCTCGGGACGCTTCTATTCCGGCCCGATCCGGGTGACCCTGTTTCCAGAGAAGATGGGCCCAGAGGAGCCTGGTCTTGGCATCGTCGGGTTCTTCCTCCAGAACGCGCCGGCACCAGCGCCGGGCTTTTTCGGTGTCGTCGTTCAGGGCGAAGGCCAGGGCGACGGCCGACCCCGCGGTGGGGGAATCCGGATGTTCTTCGGCGGCTTTGGTAAGGAAGGGAAGGGCCTCACGGGGGAGTTCCAGCCGCAACAGCAAGCGACCCACGGCGTACGCTTCCCGGGCGGGGAGACGCGCCGGATCGGGCCGATCGTTTTTTCCCGCCTCGGCCAGCGCGCCGGCGCCGGGGAAGGCGCGCTCGAGAAAAACGGCGGCGTTGGCGTCGTAAGCGGCCAGGAGCCAATCCGGGGAGTGGTTGAGCCATGCCAGCAGCGCGTAGTTGGAGGGGTTGGCGTGATCGACCAGGGCCGCTCTGAAATTCCAGGAGCGGGCGACTTCGGGAAATCGCTCCGGTTCCAGCAGGAGACGGTTGTACCCCAGGAGAAATTCCGGGCCGTACACATCGAGTCTTCCGTCGACGAAGACGGGTTCGCCCAGGCGCCAGGCCAGGTAGGCCCCGGTGCTGAAGGTGTTGAAAAATCTGACGCCCGGAAGGTTGGCGCGCATGAACGCCGCGGCGCGTAGGGGGTAGGCGGTCGGGCTCAGTCCGAAGCCGGGCCCGCGGTGGAATTCGGAGCCGTAGGGATCGGAGACGAAACGGGGGAGGAAGTACCCCCAGACCGCCGCCGCGGCTACGGCTCCGAAGAAAACCGCCCTGACCGCCGTCTGCGGGCCGCGGGCGAGCGGGCCGCCGCCGAGAGCGCGGGCAACGGGGATGGGGGCCGCGATCAGAAGGAAGAAGATGTTCCTGGTCGAACGGACCCCCAGGACGGCCAGCCCGGCGAAGAGGAGCACCTCGGGCCAGCGCGCCGCCCGCGGTTTGGACAGAAACGCCGCGGCCACCAGCAGTATCGCCGTCGGGAAAGCCCACTGGGAAAACGACCAGCTTCCGGGGTCGACGGCAAAAAAAGGCTGCCAGGAATAAATGAAATTCTTCAGAAAACCGGTGTTGCCGGAATAGAAGAACGCTCTGATCCCGTGGGGATTGATCAAGCATGCGGCTCCCCCGGCCAGCGCCCACCCCAGCACCGTCCGCGCATCCTTCCAGGATTGTTTCCCGGCCCATGCCTCCAGTCCCGTCCCCAGGGTCCAGGCGCCGAGGATGAAAAGCCCGATGGTGAAGGCCCCGTGAACGTTGGCCCAGAAGAGCATCAGCGGAGGAATCCATAACCGCGAACGTCCTTCCTTTTCCAGGATGAAGAGGAGCCAGGCCATGCCCAGGTAGGTAAAAAGTTCCGGCCGTAGAAAAAACCTCCCCGCGGCCGCGGCGGCGGCCGCCAGCGTCAACAACCCGGCGGCTGCCGGGAGCAGGAACCTGCGGCAGGACAGGTAAATGCCGATAAAGGCCAGGGACAGCAACGCCCAGCGGACCAGGTAAAGACCGGGTAACCCCCCTCGGGAGGCGAGGGCGAAGACCGCTTCGGCCCCCCAGGAATGATCGTGCCAGGGTGCCCCGGCCCGGGTGTAGGAAAAGGGATCGACGTCGGGGACGCGGCCGGTTTCCAATATCCGGTCGCCGGCGGCCACGTGCAACCAGAAGTCGGGGTCGCTGACCTGCCGCCACGACAAGATCCATACGATCGCAGCCAGGGCGGCGCCGACCAGCCAACCGAACCGCGAAGGTCGTCCGTTCGGCCTAGATGCTTGCGGTCCGATCATGGCCGTGATTATACATGGCCGGCCCGCCCGGGTAAGGGAAAAGGTCCCCCGCGGGAGCGCGTGTTTCCTATTTTCGGAGTTTCCGTCCGTCGGCGTGCTTGTCCGCCTTATCCCGGAAGTGGTAGACTCCACCATTATGGATTCTCCGAGTTGCGCCAACCACCCCGGAATCAGCGCCCGCTGGCGTTGCCCGCGCTGCGGCAAATACTGGTGCGAACGCTGTTGCCGCCCGGTCAAGGGGGTATGTAAAAGCTTTGCTTTCTGCCCGGACTGCCGCGATTTCTGCGAGCCGGTCGAGCCGGAGTGAACGGCGATGCCTCCCGAACTTCCCCGCGGCATCGTCAGAATGGAAGCCGGGCCCCTGGCGGCCAATTGTTACCTGTTCACCTGTCCGGGGACGACCGCCACGGCCGTGATCGATCCGGGAGGTGATGCGCCCGGTATCATCGATCTGATCGAGCGCTCCGGCCTGTCTCCGGTCGCGATCGTAAACACCCATGCCCACGTGGACCATATCGCCGCCAACCGGGAACTGGTCACCCGGTACGGCGTTCCGCTCGCCATCCATACCCGGGATGGCGATGCCCTGAACGACGGGGTCCGGAACTTGAGCGATTTCGGATTCGGCTCGGTCGAATCCCCGCCCGCCGACCGGGTTCTCGATGACGGGGAGTCGCTGGAAATCGGGTCCTGCCGCCTTCTGGTTATCGCCACGCCGGGTCACACCCCCGGGGGGATCTGTCTTTATTGGGAAGGCGGGGATGACGGACCCGGCGTGGTCTTCACCGGGGACACCCTCTTCGCCGGCGGCGTGGGCCGGGCCGATTTCCCGGGCGGTTCGATGTCGACCCTGTTGGCTTCGATCAGGGACAGGCTGTATGTTCTCCCCCCCCCCACCCTGGTCCTGCCCGGCCACGGTCCGGCCACGACGATAGGACGGGAACGGGCCTCGAACCCCTTCGTCCGGTATCCGTGAAGCCCCGTGCCGAAGCCTCGGCCCCTTCCCCCGAGGCCGCGCTTTTCCTCGGAGAATTCACGAACTATCTCTCGGTGGAACGGGGCCTGAGTCGGCACACGGTCGAGGCCTACGAAACCGATCTGCGCAAATTCCTCCGGTTTCTGGCCGGGAAAGGACGCGTCGAACTGAGCGCGGTTCGCCGCGACGACATCATGGACTTTCTGTTGCGCGAGAAAAAGCGGGGTCTTAAAGCTCGTTCTCTCTCCCGTGGGCTGGTGGCGGTCAGGATGTTTTTCCGGTTTCTAACCATGGAAGGATACCTCCGCGAGGACATTACCGAGGTGCTGGAGTCGCCCCACCTCTGGCAAGAGCTTCCCAAGGTGCTTTCTCCCGCGGAAGTCGAATCGCTCTTGACTCAGCCGTTTCCCGACGACCGCTACGGTCACCGCGACCGGGCCATGCTCGAAACCCTGTACGCCACCGGGCTGCGGGCGTCGGAACTGGTCACCCTTACGGTCGATCACGTCAACCTCGATTCCGGTTTCATCCGGTGTCTGGGCAAAGGGTCCAAGGAGAGGATCGTCCCGGTCGGCGCCGCCGCCCGTCAAGCGCTGGAAACGTATCTGGAACGGAGCCGCCCTTTGTTCCTCCGGGGCGGGGAGGACTCCGGGGTGTTGTTTCTGGGGCGTGGAGGAAAGGGTCTGAGCCGCGCCCGTTTGTGGGGGATCGTCAAATCCTGGGTTTCCCGGGCCGGAATCAGAAAGGAAGTCAGTCCCCATACGTTGCGGCACTCCTTCGCCACCCACCTTCTCGGCCGGGGAGCCGACCTGCGGTCGATTCAGGAGATGCTCGGGCATTCCAACATCAGCACTACGCAGGTGTATACCCACGTCGACCGGGAAAGGCTCAAGGAAGTCCATCGCCGCTTTCATCCGCGGGGGTGAAGACGGGGAGGTTTGCGCTTCTTTTGATTGCCACCCCGGGCGGAAAAGGCACATGACTCCTCCCGAATCTATTGACTTGGCCGGCTTTTCGAAGGCCGTTCCACCGGGGAAAATACAATTGTCCGTCAGCGGCCTCTTCCCGCGGTCGGGGATACGAAGACTGCAACCTCTTGCAGTTAAATTAATTATGACGTTACACCCGTCTTCGGGACCCGGACCCGTTGTCATGTCCGGGAAAATATTTACTTTTTTGGTATTGCGTCATGTAAAGGATTAAATTATTATATAGTCACAATAATAGTTTATCCGTGTCGAAGCAGCTGCGAGCGGTTCGAATAGGAGGATCCGATGCTGGCGAAAAAGATATTGGTAATCGACGACGAACAGGATATCCGGGACGTTCTCTCGGAATATTTCAACCTTAAGGGATTTCTGGTGGAGGCGGTCTCCGACGGCAAGGAAGGATTGAAGCGGATGGAGGAGTTTACTCCCAATATCATTCTTCTCGATTACGCCATGCCCCGGGCCACCGGATTGGATCTCTTCCCCAAGTTCCGGGAGATGTTTCCGTACGTCAAGGTCGTGGTCATCACCGGGCGCGGGACGGAAGCGGTGGCCGTGCGGGCCTTGAAGATGGGGATCGACGATTACATCACCAAGCCCTTCGATCTCGATGTGGTGGGCCGGGCCGTCGATTATTACCTGCGCAAGCAGCTGGAGGAGCTGGTCGCCCTCAACCGCAAATACATCTATCCCCTGGATACCGACGAAATTCTCAACCGCTACGAGTATATACGTCTCGTGCACGAACGGCCGGATCTGGGGGTCAAGACGATCAGCAATTTCTTCACGTTCTCCCGCCAGGATTTCTACAACTACCTCGGCCGCCTGAAAAAATGGGGGGCATACGGGCTCTTCGGCGAACGGGAACTGAAAACCTACTGCCAGAGGTTCAAGGAGACGCGCCTGAAGGAGCGGGTTCAGATTCCCTTCAAACCGCTTCTGGGGGAGGGGACAAAGAGACAGGGTCGCAAGAGCTACCGGCTGGAAAATTTCATCAACGCCGCCGATCCCATTCAGATGAAACTGGAAATGCTCCGGGAGGCCGCCACCCAGAAAACTCCCCATATCGGCAAAATCTGCAACCGGTTCGGGATCACCAGGGAAGCGTTTTATCAAACCTACCGCGCTTTCCAGGAAAAGGGAGTTTTCGGCCTGCTTCCGCGCCGTAAAGGGCGTCCGCGCAAGGACGATTCCGAAGAGTAACCACCGAGAAGGGAGCCGGGTTCGGCCGCTCCGGGCGCCGGCCCCGTCTCCTCCGGAATATGTCTATGAGCGGGCAAAGGGCAAATCTCGCTCCGGAAGCGGAGCGCATTCTTCCCCGGCGCCTCATGGAGATCCTGCGCTCGGCGGGAGAATTCGCCGCCGCCCGGGGCTGGAGAGCGTACGCGGTCGGAGGGATGGTTCGGGACCTTCTTCTGGGAATCCCCTCCGTCGATCTCGATATTCTGGTCGAGGAGCACGGACTGGAGTTTGCCCGACAGTGGAGCGCCTCCCGGAAGGGGAAGGTCAAACTCTACCGTCGCTTCGCCACCGCCATGGTCGTTACCCGGGGCTGTAAAGTCGATATCACCACCACCCGCGGCGAGCGCTACCCCGTTCCCGGAGCGCTCCCCGAAATACTTCCGGGCAGTTTGGAAGACGATCTCCGCCGCCGCGATTTCACCATCAACGCGCTGGCGTTCTCCATCGCCCCCGGCGATTTCGGGGATTTGGTCGATGTCTGCGGCGGCCTGGTCGATCTGAAAGAAAAGACGATCCGGGTTCTGCACGAAGGGAGTTTCCGGGACGATCCCACCCGGGTGTTCCGCGCGGTCCGGTTTCAGCAGAGGCTCGGTTTTTCGCTCGATCCCGGGACCGAGATCCTGATCCGCACGGCCGTGGATGAAGGGATGTTCGACCGGGTTTCGCCGGAACGCCTCCGCCGCGAAATCGAATTGATCCTGGAGGAAGATTCCCCGCACCGTGCGGTTGAAGCCATGGCCGGATACGACGAATTGAGATTCATCCACCCGCGGTTGCGTTTTACTCCCACCTTGCTCGACGCCCTGCGCCGGCTGGAGCGGGAAGAGGCGTGGCACCGGAATCTGTTCCCCGGCAGGGAAATGTCCCGGTGGAGAATTTTCTTCGGCGGTCTGGTATGGGAACTCGCCCTCGTCGATCTTGAAGCCGCCGTCCGTAGGTTCAACCTGGCCGACGGGTTCCGCTTGGGCCTGCTTCGGGGCCGCGGCCTCTCCGCGGAGCTTTCCTCCGGGGAAGATTGGTCTCCCAGCCGTCTGAGCGTGCGTTTGGACCGGCTCCCGCCGGAAGTGATCTTGATTCTGGCTTCGCGCCACCCGGCACGGGAAGAGATGATCCGCCGTTATCTGGCGGAATGGCGGGAGCTCCGGCCTGCCCTGGACGGAGCCGCGCTCCGGGCTCTCGGGGTTCCGCCGGGCCCGGCGATGGGGGAGATGCTGGCGGAGCTGCGGGCCGCCAGACTGGACGGCCGGGTGGCCGATGCCGCCGGGGAAGAGGCTCTGGCCAGGAATCTGATTGACCGCGGGAGCCGCCCCTGTTAGTAACCTATCCCGGGTTTTCAAGGGCGGACGCCCCGATCGAGCCGGCGGTTCTCCCTCGGTCGGCGCCGTTCGCCGCGAGGGTAGGTCTCGCGCCCCACGAGCGGTCGGCCGCGGAAGCGAAAGGTTGAGCGATGGACGTCGTCAAAAAAAGAGTGTTGAGCGGTATGCGCCCCACCGGTCCCCTTCATCTGGGGCACCTGCTGGGCGCTCTGGAAAACTGGGTCAGGCTTCAGGACGAATACGAATGTTATTATATGGTGGCCGACTGGCATGCCCTGATGAGCGAATACGCGGAACCCGCCCCCATCGGCGGTTTTGTCCGGGAGATCGTGGCCGATTGGCTGGCGGTGGGTCTCGACCCCGCCCGGAGCACGATTTTTCTGCAGTCCGATGTCCCCGAACACGCCGAACTGCACCTTGTCTTTTCCATGGTGACGCCGCTGCCCTGGCTGGAACGTTGCCCGACCTATAAGGAACAGCTGCAGGAAGTCAAAGGGCGGGATTTGATGACCTATGGTTTTTTGGGATACCCGGTGCTGCAGGCGGCGGATATTCTCGTCTACCGGGCCGAGTACGTCCCGGTCGGGAAAGATCAGCTCCCGCACCTGGAGCTGACCCGTGAAATCGCGCGAAGGTTCAATAACTTCACCCGCCCGATATTTCCCGAACCTCGGGCCCTGCTGACCCCGGCCCCCAAGCTCCTGGGTTTGGATAACAGGAAAATGTCGAAAAGCTACGACAACTATATCTCCCTCTCCGATGACCCCGATGTCGTTCGCAACAAAGTGCGTTCGATGATCACCGATCCCCGCCGGATCCGGCTCGCCGATCCCGGCCACCCCGATGTCTGCACGGTGTTTGCCTATCGCGGCCTCTTTCAGGCCGACCGGATCGAGGAGATCGAATCGGCTTGCCGGGAAGCGGCCGTGGGGTGTACCGCTTGCAAGGACGAGCTGAGCGGTGCCGTCAACGCCCTCCTGGACCCGATTCGCCGCCGTCGCCGGGAATGGTTGGAAGGGGATCGCATCGAACGGGTGTTGGCGGATGGCGCCGCCCGGGCCCGGGCCGCTGCCGCCGAGACCATGAAGCAGGTGCGAGGAGCCCTAGGATGGTAATGGAAGAATTCGGGCATCAGACCGTTTTGGAAATTTTCGAGGGCCCGCTCGACCTGCTTCTCTACCTGATCCGCAAGAACGAGGTGGATATCTACGATATCCCCATCCAAAAGATCACGGAGCAGTATCTGGTCTATCTGGATCTGATGAAGATGCTGGATCTGGATATCGCCGGAGAGTTCCTGGCCATGGCCGCCAACCTCATGTACATCAAGTCCCGCCTCCTCCTCCCGGAAGAAGAAAGGGCGGAGTTGGAGGAAGACGAGGACGATCCGCGGTGGGAACTGGTCAGACAGTTGTTGGAATATCGGCAGTTCAAGGGGTTGTCCGAGCGACTTCACGAAATGGAAGTAGCCCAGGAGGACTATTACACCCGGGCCGATCAGCGGCCCGATCCGACTCCCGCTTCCGAGCAACCGATCGAGGAGATCAGTATCTTCGTTCTTCTGGACGCGTTCTCCCGGGTGCTGCTCGAAGCGGACAAGCGGCTCCCGGCCGAAATGGAACCCGATTCCTTCACCCAGGAAGACGGCCGCGCCCGGGTGCTGGAACGGGTGGGAGATAAAACCAGGGTGCCTTTCATCGCTCTTTTCGCTCCGGACGAATCCCGGACACGCATCGTGGTGATCTTCCTGGCGCTTCTGCACCTGATCCAGCAGAAGATGGTGCGGGTGGTCCAGGACCGGCACTTCGGACAGATCATGATCGAGAAACTGGAAGGGGCCGTCAATCCGGTCCCGGCGGAAGAAGAGGCATCATGAACGACGACGAGCGCAGCGGCGAGGAAACCCTGAAAGAAACAGCCGCCCCGGCGGCCGCGGCCCCCGACCTTCGGGGCGTGGTGGAAGCGCTTCTCTTTGCCAGTTCCGAACCGCTTTCGTCCGCCCGGCTGGCGTCCCTGGCCTCCTGCGAAGAAGGGGAAGTTTCCCCGGGCGCGGTGACCGCGGTCATCCGCGAGTTGGAAGCGGAATACCGCGAGCTCGGCCGCGCGTTCGAGGTGACGCGCGTCGCCAACGGCTATCGGCTGCGCACCCGCCGCGAATTCGCCGGATACGTTCAGAGGATGTTCAACCCGCGCCGTTACACCCGGCTTTCCCTGGCGACGCTGGAAACGCTGGCCATCATCGCCTACAAGCAGCCCATCACCAAGCTGGAGATCGAGACCATTCGCGGAGTCGGGGTGGATGGGGTTCTCAAAACCCTCCTCGACCGGGAATTGGCCAAGGTGGTGGGCCAGAAAGAGGTGATCGGGCGCCCTTATCTGTACGGGACGGGAGAAAGGTTTCTCGAACATTTCGGACTCTCTTCCCTGCAGGATCTGCCCTTGGTCGAAGAACAGGAACCGGCCGCGCCCCGGCGTCTGTCCTCCTCCAGCGACCTGCGGGAAGCGGCCCCGGTCGAAGAAGCGGCGGCCGACGAATTTCCGGCCCGGGACCTCGACCGCCAACCGGGAGATGAGCATGATTAAGAAACTCGTCTGCAAGACCATTTTCAATATATCGCCCTACCAGCCGGGCAAGCCGATCGAAGAAGTCGCCCGGGAAATCGGGATCGAAGACGTTTCTTCGATCAGCAAACTGGCCTCCAACGAAAACCCCCTCGGTCCCTCGCCTCGGGCACTGGAGGCGATTCGGGCGAAGCTGCCCATGCTGAATCTCTATCCCGACGGCAACGGGTATTACCTGAAGCAGGCTCTGGCCGAGAAACTGGGGGTCGGGGTCGATCAATTGATTTTGGGGAACGGCTCCAACGAAATTCTCGAACTGGTTTCGCACCTGGTGGCGGGGCAGGGGAAGAAGGTGGTTTACTCGGGAACGTCGTTCGCCATTTACATGATTATGTCCCATATATTCGGGATGTCGTCCATCGAGGTTCCCATGTGCGATTTCGTCAACGACCTCGAAGGACTGGCCGCCGCCGTCACCCCGGACGTCGCCCTGCTCTTCCTCTGCAACCCCAATAACCCCACCGGGACCGCGGTCAGACCCGAGGACCTGGACGATTTTCTCCGTAGTCTTCCCCGGGAACTGGCGGTTATCCTGGACGAAGCTTATTACGAGTACCTTCCCGAAGAATGGCGGTACGACGGCATCGCGCGCCTGGGAGACCCGGCGTATCCGCACTTGATTTTATTGCGGACGTTTTCCAAGGCCTACGGGTTGGCCGGATTGCGTATCGGCTACGGAATTTCCACCCCCGAGTTTATCGATGTCCTCAACCGGGTGCGTCAGCCGTTCAACACCAACTCCCTGGCCCAGGCCGGGGCCCTGGCGGCCCTGGGAGACCAAGAACATGTGGAGAAGACCCTGCGGGTAAACCGGGAGGGGATGCTGCAGCTGGAGGAAGGTTTCCGCCGACTGGGGCTTGCTTACGTACCCACCTTCGCCAACTTCATCTTGGTCCGGGTCGGCGACGGCGACGCCGTTTTCAGGCGGTTGCTCGCCCGAGGGGTGATCGTGCGTCCCATGGGGGGGTACCGGCTTCCCGAGTATATCCGGGTGACGATCGGGCTCCCCGAGGAAAACCGCCGCTTTCTCCGGGAGCTGGCGGCGGCCTTGGAACAAACCTGACGACGTGAGGTGACTGCCATGAATCCGGACAATATCGTCATCACCATGGACGGAACGTGCGGCTCGGGGAAATCGACCATTGCCAAGCGCCTGGCCGACCGGCTGGGCATCATCTACCTCGATACCGGAGCCATGTACCGGGCGCTGACGTGGAAAGCGCTGCAATCGGGAGCGGATTTGGAGGATGAGGAAGCTCTGGCGCGCTTGGCCGAGAGGACCGAAATTCGACTGGAGCGCGGGGATGAGGGAACTCGGGTGTTCGTCGACGGCGGCGAAGTCACCCGGGAGATAAGAACTCCCGAAGTCACCAACGCCGTAAAATTCCTGGCGGACCCACCCGCGGTCCGCGAAATCCTGGTGCGGCGCCAGCGGGAGATCGGGGCCATGCGCCCGGTGGTCGCCGAGGGCCGCGACACCGGCACCGTGGTCTTCCCCGCCGCCGATTTCAAGTTTTTTATCGACGCTCCGATCGAGGTCAGGACCGATCGGCGGTACCGGGAGTTTCTGCAGAAAGGGATCAAGACCACCCGGGAAGAAGTGGAACGCGACCTGAAGGCGCGCGACCATGCCGACTATTCCCGCCCGGTCGGAGCCCTGAAGATGGCCGAAGACGGAATCCTGGTCGATACCGGCCAAACCAACGATATCCAGGCCAACCTCGAAAAACTGGTCGGGATCATCGAATCGAAGCGGGGTAAGATTTAACTTGTTGCCATCGCCGGGGGAGTGTTAGTCTCCCCGGCTTCAGCGTGGGACCTCCCTCAGGGAGAGGGGGGCGCTGCCGACACGACTCAAACCCTTGTGTGACAATGAGCGAACAGATCAACGAAACCTTACTTGAAGAAGAAGCGGCGGAAACCGCCGCCATGCTCCCGACTCCGGAAGAGATGATGACCGAGGAAGCGTTCGGGGAGATGGTCGGCCAGACCATGCAGCACCTGGACGAAGGAAAAATCGTCAAAGGCCGGGTGTACGGGCTCCGTTCCGGATGCGTCGTCATCGATATCGGTTATAAATCCGAGGGCCTGATCCCGCTTTCGGAATTCGAAGGGGAGTACGCGCTTCAGGCCGGCGACGAGGTCGAAGTGCTCCTCGAGCGTCTCGAGGACAATGACGGGATGGTCAGCATCTCCAAGTTCAAGGCCGACCGGCTCAAGCAGTGGAACGAGCTGATGTCCAACTTCGCCGAGGGCGATACCATCGAAGGGATCATAGTCCGGCAGGTCAAGGGCGGAATGATGGTCGATATCGGCATCGAAGCGTTTTTACCGGCATCCCAGATCGACATCCGTTACGTCCGCGACAAGGACGCCCTCATCGGTCAGAAGCACCTCTTCAAGATCATCAAGATCAACGACCGCCGTCGGAATATCGTGCTTTCCCGCCGCGAACTGCTGGAAGAACAGCGGGCCACCGCTCGGACCAAGCTGCTTTCCGAGATCAAGGAAGGAGAGCTTCGTCGCGGGGCGGTCAAGAACATCACCGACTTCGGGGTTTTCATCGACCTCGGCGGTTTGGACGGGTTGCTGCACATCACCGATATGACCTGGGGCCGGATAAGCCACCCCTCGGAACTGTTGGCCGTGGGCGACGAGGTCGAGGTTAAAATCCTTACCTTCGATCGCGACCGGGAGCGGGTCTCGCTGGGCTTGAAACAGAAGTCGACCAACCCCTGGTCGAAAGCCGCGGATAAATATCCCGTCGGCTCAAAATCCAAGGGCCGGGTCGTCAACATCATGCCCTACGGCGCTTTTGTGGAGTTGGAAGACGGAATCGAGGGCCTGGTCCACATTTCCGAACTGTCCTGGACCCGCAAGATCAATCATCCTTCGGATGTACTGGCCATCGGCGACATCGTCGAAGTCGCCATTCTCAAGGTGGAGCCGGAATCCGAGAAAATCTCACTGGGGATCAAACAGCTCGAGTTCAACCCTTGGTCGGTCGTCGAGGAGAAATATCCGGTCGGGACCGTGGTCCACGGACGGATCCGGAACATGACGGCCTACGGGGCTTTCATCGAACTGGAAGAAGGAATCGACGGGCTCATCCACGTCTCCGACATGTCCTGGACCAGGAAGATCAACCATCCCTCTCAGGTCCTCAAGCGCGGCGATGCCGTCGAGGCCAAGGTTTTGGCCGTCGACCCCGAAAACAAGAAGATCTCCCTCGGCCTCAAGCAGCTCATGCCCGATCCCTGGGATGAAGTCGAGAAAGCCTATGCCGTCGGGGACACGGTTTCGGGAAAGGTGACCAAGGTCGCCGGGTTCGGGGTCTTCGTCGAACTTGAAACCGGGATCGAGGGTCTGGTCCACGTTTCTCAAGTCAGCAACCGGCCCTTCGAGGATATCAAGGAAGTGATCTCGGAAGGGAGTACGGTCAAGGCGCAGGTTACCAACGTGGATAAGAACGAACGCAAGATTTCCCTCAGCATCAAGAATCTTTTGGAGGGGAAAAGCGTCAAGGACCTGGAGTCTCCGCCTCCATCGGCACAGTTGGACGACACCGATACGCGTCTGCGGGACGAACTGGAACGGCAGTTCGGTTCTCTGGGGGACATGGCCGATTCCGACAGCTGAGAGGCTCTCGCCGTTCGCGGAACGATGAAGGGTCTTTCTCCTCAGCGCCAGTTCGATATCCTTCGCCGGGGGGCGGTGCAGATCGTCCCCGAGGACGAATTCCGGCGGAAGTTGGAGGAATCGGCCTCGGCCGGGCGTCCCCTGAGGGTGAAGTACGGGGCGGACCCGTCCGCCCCCGACATTCACCTCGGTCATACCGTGCCCCTGGTGAAACTTCGGGAGTTTCAGGACCTCGGTCATCTGGTGGTCTTCATCATCGGCGATTTCACCGCCATGGTCGGCGATCCCACCGGGCGCTCCAAGACCCGGCGACAGCTTTCCCGGGAGGAGGTGGAAAGAAATTCCCGGACTTATCAGGAACAGGTGTTCAAGATCCTGGACCGGGAACGCACCGAAGTGGTCTACAACAGCGCGTGGCTTTCTCCGCTGACTTTCGCCGACATCATCGAACTCAGCGCCAAATACACCGTGGCCCGGATGCTGGAACGGGACGATTTCTCCAAGCGTTACCGGGATGGCAAGCCGATCAGCGTCCTCGAATTTCTTTACCCCTTGATGCAGGGGTACGACTCGGTGGCGGTGGAAGCGGACGTCGAGATCGGCGGAACCGACCAGACCTTCAATCTTCTGGTCGCCCGGGAGATTCAGCGCGAATACGGGCGCACCCCCCAGGCCATCCTCACGCTGCCCCTGCTCGAGGGGACCGATGGTTCCCAGAAGATGTCCAAGAGCCTGGGGAACTACGTGGGGATCGACGAAAGCCCCGCCGACATCTACGGCAAGATCATGAGCATCTCCGACGATTTGATGTGGCGCTACTACCGGCTCCTCTCCCCCCTGCCGGAGGAGGATGTGGAGGGGTTCCGCGAAGCCTGCGCCGGCGGGGCCAATCCGATGGATTTCAAGAAGCGTCTGGCTTTTGAAATCACCGCCCGTTTCGCGGGGGCCGAGTCCGCCCGGTCCGCCGAACGCCGGTTTTCCCGGATACACCAGGAAGGCCTGGATCCGGAACGGATGCCCGAGGTCAGGCTGTCGGCATCCGAGGCGGGGGAGATATCTCTGCTGGAACTGCTGGTCCGCGCCGGGCTGGTCTCCAGCCGTTCCGAGGGTCGCCGGAAGCTGGCCGAAGGGGCGGTCGGGCTTGACGGGGAAAAGCTCTCCGACCCGTCGGAGTCGCCGCTCCTGAAGGGGGGCGAAATCCTCCGTCTCGGCCGTCGCCGTTTCGTCCGGGTCGCGATCGAATCCGACCGGCGGCGGGAGGCGGAGGGAGATTCCGCCCCCCCCGAAAAAAACTGAAAATTGTTCTTGACCCCCGCACGGTCCTCGTCTATATTCCCCGACGGTTGACAGAGAACGGCGTCTCCGACGGAGAGCTGAAAAAAAAGAAAGTTTTCTGTTGACTCACGGTCAAAGCCGTGATAGATTAGCTACGATGAAGGTTAGCGGTCCTTAACAGGCAGCGCTAGAATTCGACGTTCGCAGAAAAGGTGCATCTGCGGATGCGCCGTTTTTTTGGTCTTTGACAATTTGAACAGGAAACGGGTTCGTACGGGACCCTTATTCAATCCCTTGTTCATTAAGAACGAGAGTTTGATCCTGGCTCAGAACGAACGCTGGCGGCGTGGATTAGGCATGCAAGTCGAACGAGAATCCCGTGATCTGAGATTTCGGTCAACGTGAACGGGAGGAAAGTGGCGAAAGGGTGAGTAACGCGTAAGTAACCTGCCTTCGACTGGGGAATAACATCGGGAAACCGGTGCTAATACCGCATACGGTTCCATGATGGCATCATCGTGGAATTAAAGATGTGCCTTCGGGTATGTCGGTTGAAGAGGGGCTTGCGTCCTATTAGCTTGTTGGTAGGGTAACGGCCTACCAAGGCTTTGATGGGTAGCTGGCCTGAGAGGGTGGTCAGCCACACTGGGACTGAGACACTGCCCAGACTCCTACGGGAGGCTGCAGTCGAG
>DAOSXE010000036.1 GCA_035380285.1 bacterium
CGTTCTGGGAATCGGCCACCGTGACGGTGCCGTAAGGGCCGCCGGGATCACCTCGAAATAGCCCCTGACCAGCCGGTCACGAATCCCTGAACTTTAGAGATGAAGGACCAGAAAAGGGCTGTTTTCACCCCAAAAACAGCAGTTTCTAGAGGTCTCGCTGAGATAACTGCCGTGCCCTAACATATTGACTCTTCTGGTGTTATCTCGACCACCAGTTTAAAGACCAAGGCCGATTTGCGTCCATGATAATTGCAGGTTAGCTCCTCCTCCGGGCAAATTGCCCCCAGGTTGCAGGCTTCCCCATGTACATCAATGCAAGAAATCTCTGGTTGGACCGACACTGGACGTACTCAGTGCATGGGGCAGCGCCAGTAGCATCATCGGGACATTGCTGAATTGCTGCGGGAACACGGAGCGCTGAAATAGCGACATGGACAACGGCGCGGCAGCGGCCCTTGTCGAAGGAGAAAGCCTCCTGGGCCGCCCGACCTAGTTCATGTCGCCAAGGCCGACGCTCTCAGGAGCCGCTTCTCTCCGTTCAACGATCTCTATAATTTCGGGAGCTATGTATACGCGGTTCCTCTTGCGACCCGTCGCTTCTTTGAGAATCCCGACACCTATCAGCTTATCGATATTGAGTTGGGTCGAGCGAGGCGTGATATCCAGCCGTTGAGAAGCTCCAGCATTCGTAATCGCCGGATACGTAAAAAGCTCGTCCACAAGTCGGAGTAACAAGGCGGAAGTTCGTGCTGACTGAAGCCTTTCACGATACTGCCGCCATAAATTAAGAAGTTGGTCCGAACGCGCAATCGCATCTCGAGACTGGACTTCAACCGCGCGAAGGAAGAACGTGACCCACTCTTTCCAGGCACCCTTTCGACTCACCTGTAACAGAAGGTCATAGTAATCGCCTCGATATCTTTCAAAGAAAGCGCTCAGGTAAAGCAGGGGCTGAGGAAGGAGTCCCTCCGCACACAGAAGCAGTGTAGTCAGCAACCTCCCTATGCGCCCGTTCCCGTCAAGAAAGGGATGTATAGCCTCAAACTGATAGTGGATCAAGGCAAGCCTGATTAGGGGCGGGAGCGGAGACGGAGTATGAAGATAACTCTCTAAATCGTGGAGCGCTTGCTTCATAGGCTCCACCGGAGGAGGAACATATGTAGCCTCCATCAACAAACAACCAGGAGGACCTATCCAGTTTTGCGAACGTCGGAACTCGCCGGGTGCCTGATATTGTCCCCGAACACCGTCAAGTAACCGCTCATGTACCTCCTTGATTAAGCGAAGAGATAGTGGAAGTTCCTCGAGACGAGCTATCCCGTACTCAAGAGCCTGCACGTAATTAGCGACCTCGCGTACATCCGGGACTGTATGCTCCCCAACATTGGCTGCCTCGAAGAAGAGAAGATCGGATAAAGATGCCTGCGTCCCTTCAATTCTACTGGAAAGTACGGCCTCCCGCCGGATGAAGGGCCCTATCAGCAAGTGAGGATTAGGTAGTGTCCGGGCAATACCCGCCAGCTCACTAATTGCCCGGTCAGCCGCTGAGAGCATACGGGAAAGATCGATATCTATTTCCAGGACAGGCGGCAGTGCTTTCGGCACATATGCCCAGTAATCCTGCGATGTACGGATTACTCTCTCGCTCTGATCTTTTTGGAAATCAGTAGGTTTCATCTATTATACCTCCATACCGCATCCCCACCATTATTATACTTATCGCATAATAAGTATAATATCCGCGCTTTCTTGTCAACCCCCATCCACCCACCCCAAGACAGTCTGTGTCCACTTGCCAGCCCATCACGATTGTCTAGTTGAAGAAGCCTTTTCCTGATCAATTCTCTGGGATTCCGAGTTGGAAGTAACGTTCTGGGATTTCGCCCCTGTACCCGATAGATCCATCGCCCAACCGACCGGTCACGAACCCCTGAAATTTTTAGGTGGTTAGCTCCTCCTCAGGGAAAATTACCACCAGGTTGGCAGGCTATCCCCTCATCTCGGCCTGTGTATGATGGCAAGAAATCCTTGGCTGGACTGACACTGGACGTTCTGCAGTGAATGGGTTAGCACCAACCCCTCTACATGTCCTATATGTGGAATCAAGGGTTCAGGGGGCAAGGCGAGGGCTACTGAATACTGGATCCTAAGTCGGAATCGGGAATCGGTCTGAATAGCTTTTGACATATTGATTTTAGGAAGTCAGAATCGAGGCACGAAGGGCTCGATGAATAATTCAAAGTCAACACTTCTCGCGGCGAGTCTTGCCCTTGTTTCCCTATGTCCTGCCAAGTCAAGCGCCGAGGCACAGTACACCGTCCTGCATAATTTTGCCGGAGGGGATTATGACGGGGCCAATCCCTATGGGGGCCTGATTCTGGTCGACGACAGGCTCTACGGGATGACTTCCAACGGGGGGGATGATCTCGGCGGGGTGATCTTCTCTCTCCAGACTGATGGAACTGGATTTGAGGCGATATACAGCCTCCAACGAGGAATTTACTGTGGTCACGAGCCCCGCGGTGACCTGGTTTTTGGCGGCACAAAACTCTATGGCCTAACTAGGTTGGGAGGAGAGGAGGATCACGGCACCATTTTCTCTGTTCAAACCAACGGGGACGGGTACGAACTCTTGGATAGTTTTAGGGAAACTATGACTGTACCCGACGAAGGGCGCTATCCCTGTGGAAGTCTGAGGCCTATCGGCGGCCTCGTTGGTGGGATGACTTCATATGGGGGGGAATACGGTCACGGAACGATCTTTGCCGGCCCTCACATACAAGTTTGGCATAATTTCTCGACGGCTGACGGCACCAATCCGCTCGGGAGCTTAGTCTGCGCCGACACCACGTTTTATGGGATGGCTCAGTCTGGGGGTAGTTCCGATTGCGGAACAGTCTTTTCTATTATGCTCGACTTGCCTTACTGGCCTCCCGAATTTACGCTCCTTCACAGCTTCACCGGGGATGACGGGATGGCTCCTACCGGCAGTCTGGTCTTGGGAGGGACTACCCTCTACGGGATGGCAAGCAGCGGGGGTGAACTTGGTTACGGGACGATTTTTTCTCTCCAGACCGATGGCAGCGGGTTCACGATACTACATGATTTTATCAGTGGGACCGGTGGCGGGGAATCTCCCCAGGGGAGTCTGACTCTGAACGGTGATGCGCTTTATGGCATGACTTACTCCGGGGGAAGTACGGATGCTGGTACTATCTTCTATCTCGGGACGGATGGTTCCTCCTTCAGGCTGTTGCATAGTTTCGGCGGCGGGGATGATGGAGAATTTCCCCACGGGGATTTGATCCTTGATGACAACACCCTCTACGGAATGACTTACTCCGGGGGGACAAGCGATCTCGGAGTGATCTTCTCTTTTCAGTTGCCTTCGCCTACTCCCACTCCTGTCGGATACAAGACCCCGACCCCAAGTCCATCGCCAACTACGACCCCACCAAGTCCAACGCCTTCTCCAAGTCCCGACTATTGCAATTCTCCCCTGAAAATCGCTGACCTGGAGAATATGGTTCTGGCTCATTCCCGGGCGGTAGAGGCTGACGGGTGGCGGTGGATAATACTCAAGGCGCAAAACCCTACCGCCGAAGGAAAGGGACAGATATACGACAATGACCAGGTTTATATCGACTACAACGATGAACCGGTTGCACGGGCAATCAAGTTGGTCATTCAGCAAGGAGAGGATGAAATAGACGTAAGAAAGGGGGATTACGTCACGATAACCTATGATTCAGGGCAGTCCGTCTCTATCTATCCTCCGGCCATTTATGGACTAGGCACCTACACCTATTACGTCGATGAGGCTGGAAACACTTATACCGACGTAGAGCTTTGTAGCATGGTCGGTTCGGCTCCCACCCCAACTCCTTCGGCTACGGCCACCCCAATCACGCCCACACCTACTCCCTTTGGATTCCATTCACCGACTGCCACCCCAACTCCCGAAGGTTACTTGACTCCCACCCCCACTCCGGAAGGATACCTAACGCCCAGTCCCACGCCGGCATACTGTAATAATCCGCTGCTGGTTGCTGACTTGGAGAATATGACTCTGGCCCATTCCCGGGCGGCAAACGTCGACGGGTGGAGGTGGAGGATACTCAAGGCGCAAAACCCTACCGACGAAGGAAAAGGCCAGATATATGACAATGGCCAGGTGTATTCCGACTACTCCGAAGAGACTATCGCCAGGCCGATAAAGCTGATTATTCAGAAGTGGGCTAATGAGTTAGATGTACGAAAAGGCGATTATACTACGATAACGTATGATTCCGGCCAGTCCACCCTGATCTATCCCCCGGCAATTTTCGGAACGGGAACTCTAACCTTCTATGTTGACGAGGACGGCAGAACTTATACGGACCTAGAACTTTGTAACCTAGTAGGAACAATTCCGACACCGACTCCCCTGGGTTATAAAACCCCTACAGTCACTCCTACCCCATACGGTTTTAAATCCCCAACCCCATCTCCCACGGCTATCCCAACTCCCTCCGTCACCGCAACTCCAGTGTATTGTCATAGCCCGATGACAGTCGCCGATCTGGAAAACATGACTCTGGCCCATTCCCGGGCGGCAAACGTTGACGGGTGGCGGTGGATCATATTCAAGGCCCAAAACCCCACCACGACAGGGAAAGGCCAGATATATGACAATGGCCAGGTTTATACCGACTATGATGAAGAGGCTATCGCCAGGCCGATCAAGGTGGTTATTCAGAAATGGGCCAATGAGATAAATGTACAAACGGGAGATTACACCACCATAACGTATGATTCCGGGCAGTCCGCCTTGATTTATCCTCCAGCTATCTCCGGGACCGGGACGTACACCTTCTATGTCGATGAGGCTGGAAACACGTATACCGACCTGGAACTTTGCTCTTTGGCTGGATCGGTTTCCACCCCCACTCCTTCACCCACCCCGACCCCATTTGGGTTTAAAACACCAACGCCTACATCCACCCCGTCTCGCACCCCCAGCCCAACACCGACCAATACGCCCACGCCTACACCTACCCCCACCCCATTCGGGTTTAAAACACCAACAGCAGTTCCTACATTGAGTCCAACGCCAGGCTATTGCCGACTCCCATTAATTGTGAAAAACCCAACTAATCTCAATATCAATACCACCCGTTCAAGCGTGCCCACTGGGTGGAGGTATAACGTCTATGCCTTTGATGATCTTGATGCCGTTAATGGAGGGACTTGCGTAGATAACGATAATAATTATTCGGATTATGGAGACTTCAATCACTACCGTCCACTGGCGTTGAGGATCAAAGAACTGAACGAAACCGTGGCAATTCAGGCGGGAGATATTCTCACCCTGGATTACGATGGGTCCAGCATTGACCTTCTCCTCCCGGCGGTGGGGGGGTTGGAGAATATGCCCTCTAAGAGTACTTACTATTATTTTGCTTCAGATGGATCAAGCTATCTGGATGTTGAACTCTGTCAGATTGCTCAGGGGACACCAACGTCCACTCCAGCACCATCCCCAAGTACCACGCCGAGCACCACTCCAACTAAAACTCCCACTCCCGAACCGACACCAACTCCGACACCCTCTTCCTCCCCTACGTCAGTTCCCACAAATCCACCGACGCCAGTCCCAACCAGTACCCCAATCCCAACAACGACTCCCACGTCGGAACCAACAAAAACACCGACACCAAGACCGACCTGTACGTCTAGTCCATCACCTACTGCGACTCCTGCTCCTTCCGCAACCCCATCCCTGCCTCCGACAGCCTCACCATCTCGAACACCAACCGCTTCCCCCACACCCACGCCATCCATCACCCCAACACCCAGCCAAACCGTTACTCCCAGCTTTACCCCATCACCAACACCAACTAACTCGCCCACCCCCTATCCCAGTATTACACCTCCTCCTTCTCCCTCTCCAACTCCAACTCCGTCTCCGGTTCCCAGTCCGACTGTGGCACCCGCCCCCCCAGCAGCTATCGGCGATTACAACGGAGACGGGACTTCGGACATAGCCGTATTTCGGCCATCTTCAGGGCTCTGGTTGGTCCGAAGCCTGACCAAGGCCTGGTTCGGGGCCGGGAGCGACGAGGTCGTCCCCAACGACTACAACGGGGACGGGATCTGGGAAGTAGCGGTTTTCCGGCCTTCCAACGGGAAATGGCTGGTGAGGGGAGTGACGAACGCCTTCTACGGGGTCTCTACCGACCTGCCCGTCCCTGGGGACTATGATGGCGACGGTTCGGCCGACATCGCCCTGTTCCGGCCTTCTATTGGGAAGTGGCTGGTACGGGGCGGTCTTCAGACCTACTACGGGTTCTCCACCGACGTCCTGGTCCCGGCCGACTACGGTGGGGACGGGACCACAGACATCGCCGTTTTCCGGCCTTCCAACGGGAAGTGGCTCATCCGGGGCCTGACCTCGGCCTACTACGGGTTCGCCACCGACACTGTCGTCCCCGGAGACTACACCGGGGAGGGAGCCGCGGATATGGCGGTCTTCCGTCCCTCCAACGGGAAATGGCTGGTCAGGGGCGGCCCCACCGCCTACTTCGGTAACTCGGCGGACACGGTCCAGCCGGGAGACTACGACGGGGACGGAACCTGGGACTTCGCCGTCTTCCGATCCGCCTCGGGGAAATGGCTGGTGCGAGGGGTGACGGCTCCCTACTACGGAATGGCTACCGATCAGCCGGTCACGAACCCCTGAAATCGGTCATCGTCCGAGAAGGATTCCTTCTATGGATGGCATCTTTTCCAGATTTTCCAGTAACCAAATAGTAACCAAAATTTGCATCACTGACGGAAATCAACGAGAAACAACGAAAAGCTACTGGAATCGTAACGCCTTGATATATTTGGTGTTATAGCCATATATGCCTCAAATTCAGCGGCTTAGAAAACCCTACTGAAAAGAATTATGATTTCGCTGCGGGGCAGAAGCGGGCCCGACGATCCCAGCTCGAACACCGTCAGAGTACGTTGGCAGCGGTCCGGCGGCGGCACGCACTTGAAGCCACAGGGTATGATCTCAACGATCGAATGCCCCCTATGGCGTCTTGAGGTTATGACGCTGTAGCGCTATGCTGTCGGCGGGAATGGAGGTGGCCCATGAGCGCACTGACGAAACGAGCGACAGTCTATCTTGAACCCGCCCTGCATAAGGCGCTTCGCCTGCAGTCCATCGAAACCTCGCGGGCGGTTTCGAGGACTTCGGGAAAGAACTGCAGCGCGATGGCACGCTGTAACGTCATCGCCCGCACGGCGCTCCCCAAGGACCTCACAGGCATCCCCAAGAAGGATATCCTGGGCATCCTGGGCGCGATCGAGTCTCTGGCGGACGACCCGCGCCCCAAGGGGACCAGAAAAATTTCCGGTCAGGAGCGCTACCGCCTCAAGCAAGACGGCTGCCGCATTCTCTACGAGATCGAGGACGACCGTCGTATCGTCTGCGGCGTCAGAGTGGGACATCGCCGAGACGTCTACCGCTGACAACATCGAACCGGCGCGGTAAACCGCCGAAACGGTTTATTCGAACCCGAGCCCTGACCTGGATGCACGGTTTCAAGATCAGTGACGGCACCGTCGTACTCCACGATCCCGCGGAGCGGCGGTGGCTGCTTTTTCAACATCCCCTGCAGACTCTCGCGGCGCGCCGCCCCGAGGACGTCGCCGGCGTGTTGATCGAAGCGCAACGGCAGGTGGAGGACAACCGCCGCCATGCGGCGGGGTTCGTGGCCTACGAGGCCGCTCCCGCCTTCGATCCGGCGTTCGCGGTCCGAGCGGCGGGCGATTTTCCCCTGGCCTGGTTCGGCATGTACGAGGAGGCGCGGCCCGTTTCGCTCCCGGCGGCCGCGACGGACGGAGCGGAGCCGATCCCTTGGGAAGCCTCCGTCTCCCGGGAAGAGTACCGTTCGGCGATCCGCCGGATCAAGCGCCGGATCCGCGACGGGGACACCTTCCAGGTCAATTACTCGTACCGCCTGGAGGCCCCCTTTGCCGGGGACCCCTGGGCCTTGTTTTCCGCCATGATCCGGGCCCAGGGGGCGCATTACGGCGCTTTCATGCTCCTGGAGGACTGGGCCGTCTGCTGCGCCTCGCCGGAGTCGTTCTTCCGACTCCGCCGGGACGAGCTGGTCTGCCGGCCGATGAAGGGAACGGCCCCGCGAGGCTTGGGGCAGACGGACGACCTGCGCCAGGCAGCCTGGCTCCGAGATTCCGAAAAGAACCGGGCGGAAAACGTCATGATCGTCGACATGGTGCGAAACGACGTGGGGCGCATCGCCGTCCCCGGGAGCGTGCAGGTCCCCCGCCTCTTCCAGGTCGAGAAATATCCGACGTTGTGGCAGATGACCGGCACCGTCGCCTGCCGGACCCGGGCGGGGATACCGGAGATCTTCCAAGCCTTGTTCCCGGCGGCTTCGATCACCGGCGCCCCCAAGGTGCGCACCATGGAGATCGTCGCCGAGGTGGAGCGTTCGCCGCGCAAAATCTACACCGGCTCCATCGGGTTTCTCGCCCCGGGGCGCCGGGCCCAGTTCAACGTGGCGATCCGGACGGTCCTGATCGACCGGAGACGCCACCGCGCCGAATACGGGGTCGGCGGCGGCATCGTCTGGGACTCCGTGGACGACGACGAATTCGAGGAATGCGCCACCAAGGCGAAGGTCCTGACGGAGGGGATGCCGGACTTCTCCTTGCTCGAAACCCTTCTCTGGACCCCGGAGAACGGCTACTTCCTGCTCGATCGCCACCTGGAGCGCCTCGGGGAGTCGGCCGCCTATTTTTCGCGGTCGGTCGATCCGGAGGCGATCCGGCGCAAGCTGGCCGCGCTCGCCCGCGGCCTGGCGCCGTATCCGCACCGAATCCGCCTGACGGTCCCCCCGCGGGGAGCGCCCGTCGTGGAATCCCGGCCCCTCCCCCCGCCCGCCGGGGCCTACCGTATCCGCCTGGCCCCGGCGCCGGCGAATTCGCGCGACCCGTTTCTCTACCATAAGACCACTCACCGGCGGGTCTACGAGCGCGCGGCGGCCGGATGCCCGGAGTGCGACGACACGCTGCTCTGGAACGAGCGGGGGGAGATCACCGAGTCCTGTATCGCCAACGTGGCCGTGGAAAGCGGAGGCCGGCTGCTGACGCCCCCCGTTTCCTGCGGGCTGCTTCCGGGAACGTATCGGGCCGCGCTCCTGCGGCAGAAAAAGATCGAAGAGGCGGTTATCCGCGTCGAGGATCTCCGGGCCGCTTCGAGAGTCTACCTGATGAATTCCGTGCGCGGACTGTGGGAAGCGACCCTCGTCCGCGACGGCGACGAGCCTCCGCCGGCCGGCCGGCGGAGGGGGAGTCAGGGGGTCGCGGAAGCGGGCGGAGGCGCCTTTTCCCCCAGGCAGTAGATCTTCATGCTGGCGGCGCCGACGATGATCTTCCCGCCCCCGAGGATGGGGGAAAAGACCAGTTTCGATTTAACGCTTCTCTTCCACAGCAGCCGGCCGTCGTCCAGGGCCAGGCAGTAGAGATAACCGTTTTCCATGCCCATCAGGACCTTGCCTTCGCGCACCACCGGAGAGGAGATCATGGGGTCGCCGACCAGAAACGACCAGAGTTCGTTGCCGGTGGCGGCGTCCAGGCAGTGGACCCGGCGGTCGGGAGACCCGAAGACCAACTTTCCCCCGGACAAAACCGGGGTCAGCTTCTGAGGCTCCAGGAGCCGTTTCTTCCACACCGCTTCCCCGCTCTTCCCGTTCAGGCAATAGAGGATGTCGTCGTGGCAGGCGAAATAGATGTTCCCGCCGTCGCCGGAGACCGATCCGGTAACGCGATCGGGGTAACGTTCTTCCCAGAGAAAGGTCCCGTCGACGGCATCCACGCGGTATAGGTATTTATCGATAGTCCCGAAGTAAATGCTCCCGTCCATGGGCAGGGGGCTGGTCTTGATCACCCCCTTGGCTTTCTTCGACCATTCGATCGCTCCCGTAGCCGCGTCGAGACAGAAAAGTTCGTCGTCGCCGTAACCCGAAACGCAGTAGACCTTCCCCCGGTATACGATCGGGCTGTAAATCCACCGGCCCGGGATGGGGGTCTTCCAGATCGCCGACCCGTCTTCGGGAGAAAGGCAGAACAGCTCTCCCCCCAGCTTGGCGCGGTTCTCGACCAACACTTTTCCGGCCCCCACGACCACGTTCCCGGGGCGGCCGTGGATGCTCTTTTTCCAGAGCTGGTCGCCGGTGGCCAGGTCGAGGCGATAGACATAGCCCTTCGTGGTGGAAAAGAACAGGCTGCGATCGGTCATGGCCGGCCAGGCCACGCTCTGGTTGAAAGGGACTTTATGATCCCAGAGCACTTCGGGATTATCCGGGATGGGACCCGCCCCACCGTTTCGACCGATGTCGTGAAGATACATCGGCCAATCGGCGGCTTGGGCGACGGCCGCCGCCGGATACCCCAAACAACCCACTATGGACAGGCAGAGCGCCCCGATGGGGATGCGTCGCCGACCGATGCGGAAAGGGGCCTGGTTTGAATATGCGGTTGCGGTCACGGCATCAAGATTGCGGCACCCGACGTCGGGGCCGGTCATCGGGATTGTACCCTTTCCGGTCCGGCCCCCGGAAGTCCGAAACCGCTCCGGCGAGCGCGGCGCAGAGGAGCCGCGGGCGGCGAGATCACGACGACCTCGGCAAAGCTCCCGGGCGCAGGCGCACTTCAGGGATAGCCGACCGCGCGGGAACCGGCGATGCCGGTGAAGAGGGCCGGGACCCCCCGCTTGAGGTTGCGGATGCTGTAGCCCCCCTCCTGGACCACGAGCAGGGGAACGCCCAGTTCGCCCAGGCGGTTGCCGATTCCGGCCAGCAGGCCGACCGGGACCGTGAAGGAGCCGGTGGGGTCGCCCTTGAGCAAATCCAGGCCCAGGGAGAGGACCAGGAAGACCGGGCGGAAGCGCGCGATGGCGGCGGCCGCCTTCTCGAAGGCTTCCCCGTACGCCTTCCCGGCGGCGTGCTCCGGGAGGGGGAAGTTGTGGTTGAAACCTTTGCCGGGCCCCTCCCCTTTCTCGTCGGAAAAACCGCTGAAGTGCGGATAGGCGATGTTGGGGTGCCCGTGGATGGAGACGGTGAGAACATCGGAACGGTCGTAAAAGATATCCTGCGTCCCGTTCCCGTGGTGGTAGTCGATGTCCAGCACCGCCACCCGGCCCGTCCGGCTCAGGTGGTGGGCGGCGATCGCCGCGTTGTTGAAGTAGCAGAACCCGCCGAAGGTCCGTTTCCCGGCGTGGTGCCCCGGGGGGCGGCAGAGGGCGAAGGCCACCCGCCGCCCGGCCAGCACCTCTTCCGCGGCGGTGAGGGCGACGTCGACCGCGCTGCGGGCGGCCTGATAGGCGTTGCGGTCCAACGGCGTGAAGGTGTCGATGCAGTAGTAACCCGCCCGCAGGGCCAGGTCCTTGGGGCGCTTCTCCGGCCGGCGGATGGGGAACACATAGGGGTAGACCGGGCGGGACCCTTCCAGTTTCCGGCAGACCGCCTTGAGGTAACTGACGAAATCCCCGTCGTGGACGGCGCGGATGAAGTTTTCCCCGAAGTGCTTCACCGGCACGGTGCCGAACAGCTCCAGCTTGGAAACCGCCTCCAGGATCGCCCCCACCCGGGCCGGGCGCTCGACGTACCCGGCCTGGCGGACGAGGTGGGCGACGTGGCTCCCGCTCGAGACCAGGGCGAAGGACTTGAGCAGGCGGCTGGGAGCCACGGGGGCGAAACGGTCCGCGCTCCGGCGGTAGCGCGGGGGCCGGAACTCGACCGGGTCGGCGATGAAGGATTCCACCACGCGTTCGATGTAATCCCGGCCGACGGTGGCGCCGTGTTTGCGGCTGATGATCAGGCGGGCGGCGGCCCGGGCCTCGGCCCGGCCCAGGGGCTCGCTCCGGCCCAGTCCGTCGAAGAGCAGGTAGCCGGCGGGGAGCTTCCCCGCGCGAAAATCGTAGAGCGTCCCGGCGATGGGGCGCACGCCGTACTGCTCGTAAAACCGCAGGCTGCGGCGGTTCTCCTCCAACTGGGCCGGGTCGTCGACCAGGGCCGGGTCGTCGGGGAGTACCTCGAGGTAGAGACCGCGCGATTTGAGTTGGCTCAGGCATTCCCGCGTCGCCTCGTAGAGGGCGCTGCCCAGCCCTCCTCCGCGGGTGCCCGCCTTGACGGCGATGTAGTCGAGAAACGAGCTGTCGATCTCGGGGAAGTGCAGGAAGAGGGAAAAGCCGGTGACCTTGCCCAAGGCGGTTTCCGAGACGAGCAGGATGGTCCGGTACCCGTATCGGAAGGGGTTATCGAGAAGGTCGGGGATCAGGTCCGCGTCGGGAGCGGCGTGGGGGAAGTTCTGCCGGAAGATCTCTCCGACCTGCTCGATCCGGTTGCGATCGTTGGGCAGTTCGCTGCTGTAGACTCTCCTGATATTGATCATCCCGTCAATCCGTTTCCGGATATTCCCTTTCCGGATTTTTCATCCGGGAGCTCGTCCCCGCCTTCCGGGGAGGCGGGAGGTTCCCGATCTTTTCGTTTCCGGGCGCGTTCTTCCTTCTCGATGGCGCGGGCGATGAGTTTCAGGGGCAGTCCGAACATGGCGGCTCCTTCCCCCGGGCGGCGGCCCGTCCGGAACGCTTCCCGAGTGGAATCGATTATTCGTATATAGTTTACCCCGCGAACCCCGGAACCCGGAAGTTCAAAGCCGCTCCGGGCGCCGCGGCGCGGGTCGTTTCAGGCCTTTCCGATTGTAACTTCGGGGCGCGCGTCTATAATTCCGGCAAGGTGGGGTACGCCCCGGTCGATACTTTATCCGCTCCCGGGAGCGCGCGGATTTTGTTTTTCTCGACGGTCGGCAACCGCCGAACCCGCAAAGAGTTGCGGCGGCGGATCGGCCGAAATCGCCTGCGCCTTGGGAAGACCGACGCGCCGACGGCCCATAAACGATCTCCATGAACGGGAACAGAGACAAACCGACCGCCGAAAAGGGTTATTCGTTCGGAACCTTCGGCGGGGTCTTCACGCCGAGCCTGCTGACGATCCTCGGCGTGATCATGTTCCTGCGGTTCAGCACCGTCGTGGGCTACGCCGGACTGTGGAACGCGTTGCTGATCCTGGCCGCGGCGAAGGTCATCACCCTGGTCACGGGCCTTTCGATTTCTTCCATCTCGACGAATATGCGGGTCAAGGGCGGAGGGGCTTATTACCTGATCAGCCGCAGCCTCGGTCCCGAATTCGGGGGAGTCATCGCCATCTTCTTCTTCGTCGCCCAGGCCGTGGCCGTGGCGTTGTACGTCGTCGGCTTCACCGAGGCCGTCTTCTCCGCGTTCCCCGGCATTTCGCTCTCCTTTCTCGAGGTGGGCACGCTCACCAACATCGCGGTTTTCCTCTGCGTCTATATCGGCGCCGGGTGGACGATCCGCGTCCAGTACGTCATTCTGGCCGTGTTGTTTCTGTCCATCCTCTCGTTCTTTATCGGCGCCGGGACGGGCTTCTCCCCGGACGTCCTCCGAACCAACCTCACTCCGGCCTGGGCGGCGGATTATTCCTGGCTCGCGGTCTTCGCGCTGTTTTTCCCGGCGGTCACCGGGATCATGGCCGGGGTCAATATGTCCGGGGACCTCAAGCAACCCAGCCGGTCCATCCCCAACGGCACCTTTGCCGCCATCGGGGTTTCCGCCCTGATCTATGCGGGCATCGCCTTCCTGCTCGCCGCCAGCGTCCCCCGCGCCGAACTGCTGGGCGACGGATTCGTGATGGAGGAGCGCGCCTTCTCGGGGGCGCTGATATACGCCGGCGTCTTCGCCGCCACCCTCTCCTCGGCCCTGGGCAGCATGATGGGCGCGCCCCGTATCCTCCAGGCTTTCGCCCGAGACGATATCTTCCGCGGCCTCAGGGGGTTCGGGCGCAGCAGCGGGCCGGCCGGCGATCCGCGGCGGGCCATCATCCTCACCTTCCTGATCTCCCAGGCGGGCGTCTTCGCCGGCGACCTCGATACCATCGCACCCGTCATCACGATGTTCTTCCTGATGACCTACGGCGCCGTCAACCTGGCCTGTTTTTACGAGAGCATCACCCGCAACCCCAGTTTTCGCCCCACCTTCCGCCTCAACCACTGGTCCGTCGCCCTGTTGGGCGCCCTGGGCTGCCTCGGAGTCATGTTCCTGATCGACGCCCTCTGGGCCTTGGCGGCCATGGTGCTGGCGGGGGCGATCTACTTCCTGATCGCGCGCGCCGAAATCATGGTGAAGTGGGGCGACCTCGGCAGCGGCCTGGCCTACCAGCGCGCCCGCAACGCGCTGTTGCGCCTGGAAGCGGCACGCTACCACCCCAAGAACTGGCGGCCGTCCATACTCGCCCTCAGCGGCGGGGCCTACAACCGCATTCATCTCGCCGACTACGCCTGCTGGCTCACCGAAGACAACGGCATCGTCTCCATCGGGCAGATCATCCGCGGCGACCTCGACGACCTGGTCTCGCGCCAGCGCGAAGCCGAAGGACTCCTGCGCAAATTCATCCGCGACGAAAACCTCGACGCCTTCCCGGTCGTGGTGGTGGGCGAAAACATCCATGCCGCCGTCCAGGGGCTCCTGCAATGCCACGGGCTGGGGGGGCTGCGCCCCAACACCCTTCTGCTGGGCTGGAGCCAGGACCCCGAACGGACCGGAATCTTCGCCGGCATGCTCTCCCTGACCAAGCGGATGGGGCGCAGCATCGTCGTCGTGGCCTGCAAAGAGAAGGACAAGGAGGAGCGCGCCGCCGTCCCCGAAGGCGCCATCAACGTCTGGTGGACCAACGAGCGCAACGGGGGGCTGATGCTGATGCTGGCGTACCTGCTGAGCAGGAACCCCGAATGGCGCAACCGGCCCATTCGCATCCTCCGCCCCGTTCCGCCCAAGGCCGACGCCGACAACGTCGCCAAAGAAATGCGGGAGATGCTGGCCTTGGCCCGCATCGACGCCGAACTCGAGATCATGCCGACCGAGTCTCCCCTCGAGGCCGTCCGCGAAGCCATGATGCCGTCCGCCGTTCTCTTCGCCGGATTCGAGCCTCCGGACGAGGATCCCGTCGGGGTGTGGATGGGCTTTCTCCGGCAAACCGTCGACCTCCCCGGAGACGTCCTGCTGGTCTACAACGCCGGAGACGTCTCTCTCCAGGCGTAACCGCCGGGCGAGGAACCGGCTCCGACGGGTATAGGCGCCTCGGGCAGGACGGGCATCGCCCCCGATGCTGGAGCCGGGAAAATCGGCTTCATCCTCCCGCACCCGCTCGCCGGCCTTTTTAATTGAAGCGCCCGGGCCGGAGCCTATAATTCATAGGGGGAAGGGCATGCCTCGGACCATGGCAAAAAGCAAACGATGACCGCCAACGGACAAAAAAAGCTGCTCTCCCTGCTGGTCCGGATCGGCATCGTCATGCTGCTGGGCATGTCGGTCTTCGAGGCGCTTAAACAAGCCGTCGCCCCCGGCATCGACCTCTGGGAGTCGCATGTCGTCACCATCGCCTTCGGGACCCTGACGGCGATCGTAGCCTCGCTGTTTATTCTCAAAAAACAGATCGCGCTCAACGAGAGCCTCCACGAAAAAGACGCCCGCAACATCAAACTGCAGCGGGAGCTGCAGGCCACCATCGAACAACTGCAGACCTCCATCGCCACCATCAATCGATTGACCGGCATGCTCCCGATCTGCGCTCACTGCAAGAAGATCCGCAACGACACCGGGGAGTGGGAAAGCATGGAAAAATACATCTCGGAACGTTCGACGGCGGAGTTCACCCACGGGCTCTGCCCGAAATGCGCCCGGGAACTCTACGGCGAATTCGATACTCCCGAGGGCGGCGATAGGGGAAGAACTCAGGGCTCGGGGAAAGACTGAATTCGGGATTCAGTAGCCCCCAGCCACGGCCCCTGGGGAATCTTGCACCTGTGAGAAGCATAGGGCATAGGGCATGGAGCATAGGGAAAGAGAGGGTTCAGGGTTCAGGGTTCAGGGTTCGGGAGAAGAATACAGGAGTCAGAATTCAGAATTCAGTAGCCCCCGACCTCACCCTCTCTGGGAGTCCACAGACCTGCCTGCCGGCAGGCAGGTTTCACAGATTTTAAAACAGAGATTACGCAGATTGGAAGAAGCAGAGTGCAGGGTGCATGGCGCCCTTCCTGAACCCCGAACCCTGAACCCTCTGCTCCTCCTTCATGAACTTCATGGCCTTCATGGTACAATTCCACCTGATTTCTCCGATTTACTCTGATTGAATAGAAACCAGGTGAGAGCGATCCCGATAGCGAGAAGGGGATGAGAAGGAAATGACTTCGAGCATCGTCATCAGAGACGAAACCCCGGTCGACGCCGGCGCCATAACCGACGTTACCCGGGCCGCTTTCAGCACGCTGGAAGTCAGCCGGCACACCGAACAGTTCATCGTCGAGGCACTCCGCGCCGCCCGGGCCCTGACGGAGTCGCTGGTGGCGGAAGAAGACGGCCGCATCGTCGGCCACGTCGCCTTCTCGCCCGTAACCGTTTCCGACGGCACCCCGGGATGGTACGGGCTGGGGCCGGTTTCGGTTCTCCCCGAGCGCCAGGGCCGGGGGATCGGGGGCGCCCTCATCCGGGAGGGGTTGGAGCGCCTCAAGGCCCGGGGCGCCGCCGGCTGCTGCCTGGTGGGGCACCCGGAGTACTACCGGCGTTTCGGCTTCGAGAACGCCCCCGGTCTCGGCCTCGAGGGGGTGCCCCCGGAAGTCTTCTTCGCCCTGGCGTTTTCGGGGCCGCTCCCGCGGGGCGCCGTCGCCTTCCACGATGCCTTCGCCGCGGCGGGAGAAGCGGATGGCTCAAGCGGCGCTTGACGCAGGCAGGTGAAGACCACGCGGACCGACAAGATCGCCGCCGGGTTCAGGAGGTGCCGCGGGAAAGACCTCTTCGCACCGCTCGGCGCCGTTCGCCTCCTCGGAAAGCCGGAGCATTGAACCATGCCGTCGCTGTGGCCCGTCCTGGTTCTCTGCATGGCCGTCGTGGCCACGGGCGCGGCGCTGCTCGGCCAGGGCGGCGGCGTGCTCTATACGCCCGTCCAGATCTTCTTCGGCATCAAATTCCATACGGCCGCGACGAGCAGCCTCTTCCTGATCATGGTGACCTCGCTTTCGGCGACCCTGGTTTTCCGCAAAGCCAGCAAAATAGATTGGCCCCTGGCGATCGTCCTCGAGAGCGTTACCGCCTGGGGCGGCCTGATGGGCGCTTTGGTCTCCGACCGGTTTTCGGAAGCCCTTCTATCGGCAATCTTCGCCGGAGTGGCCGCTTTTGCCGCGGTCTTCATGATATGGGAATTCCGGACGCGGAGCGTTTGCCCCCCGCTCAAGCGAGGATGGGCGTACTGGCACCGACGTTTCGGCGAACGGGTCTACTGCGTGAATCTCTTCGTCGCTCTGCCGTTGGCGTTCGTCGCTGGCGGCATCAGCGGGCTGCTCGGTATCGGGGGAGGAGTTCTCAAGGTGCCGCTGATGGTCCTGCTGTTGGGCATCCCCATGGATGTCGCGGTGGGCTCCAGCGGTTTTATGGTGGGACTCACCGCCGCGGGCGGTTTCGCCGGCCATGCCGCGATCGGACATTGGGACTGGCGGACCTCTCTCATACTGGCCGGGGCGGTCTTCGTCGGCGCCCGTCTCGGCGCGCGCAGGTCGATCGAAATCGACAAGAAAAAACTGAGAAAAGGTTTCGGATGGTTCCTGATGGCGGTGGCCGGGATCATGGCGGCCAAGGCCCTATTCTGAAACGAGTCGGCATTCGCTTTCGAACCCGGGACGTCGGTTCCCAAGGACAACGATGGTATGAGCACGGTAATACTTGCGCTTTCCGGTTCCCCGAGAAAACCGTCTTTCACGGAAAAGCTCCTGGATCTCTGCCTCGAGGGAATGGGGCCGGGACTGGAGCTGCACAAGTTCTACCCGCACCGGATGGACATCAACCCCTGCCGGGGGTGCTGGGCCTGCTGGACCAAGACCAAGGGCCTCTGCATCCAGGAGGACGATTTCCGCCCGATCGCCGAGGTCTACGCCCGGGCTGATTATTTCCTCGTGGCCGCCCCGCTCTACTACTTCAGCCTTCCGGCCACGGTCAAGAACGTGATCGACCGGTTCTTCTGCTTCCTCGAACCGTCGCAGCGGCCGTCGGCACGCGGCGGAACCGAGCATCCCAAGCGGGGGGGCCGCCACCCCCGGACGGTCCTGATCTCGTCCTGCGGGTTCCCCGAACCGGAAAACTTCGATCTCCTGCGCTCCCTCTTCCGACGGATCTGCGACGACATGGAATGGGTCCACTCCGGGGAAATCCTGGTGCCGGCGGCGGGAGCGGCGAACGTTCCCAAGCTCTTCGACCGCGTCTTCGAACTGATCCGCCGGGCCGGCGCCGAACTCGCGGCGGGCGCCATCTCCCCCGAAACCACGGCCGCCATCGCCCGGCCGGCGATGAGCCCCGACGACTATCGGGCCCTCTGCACCGCGTATTTCGGCGGCATCCTGGGCAAGGCTACAATAGCCGCCATCGCCGTGAAGGCCCTACGGGCAGAGGCGAAGAAGCGCAAAGAGCCGGGGGCATAGGGAAGAATACAGAATACAGAATATAGAATACAGAATTCAGAATTCAGTAGCCCCCAGCCACGGCCCCTGGAGACTTTTGCACCTGTGAAAAGCATAGGGCATGGAGCATGAGGCATAGGAAAAGAGAGGGTTCAGGGTTCAGGGTTCAGGGTTCAGGGTT
>DAOSXE010000037.1 GCA_035380285.1 bacterium
TGTCGGCCGCGCCCCCGTACTGGACGCCTGACCCCGGCAGGTTGGCGGACATGATTTTGATGGTGTCCGCGCTTGCGGAACCCGCAGCCACTGCCGACAATACGCCCGTTGTTAGGACCGCCGCGAGGAAAGAGCTCGTCTTCATTATTCCCCCGTCCGTGCCGCCGGAGATTAGCGTTAACAGTGAAAATAAGAGACCTTCCTACTTAATGTACTACGAAGAGAGGAAAGTCCGCAAGGAATCGGGGAAAATAATTTCGGATGACGGAGGCTATTTTGTGACCGGGAGGTCCCCATCGCGGCCGTAATAGATCCGGCTCAAAGCCCGCAGCGCCCATAAACCCTGGCCGGGGCGGAAAACCGCGGCGCCGGCGGTGCCGTCGCCGTTGAAATCGGCGGGGACGGGGAAGTCGAGGGGATTTCCCCCGAAATAATACCGGGTTTGGGCCCGAACCGTCCAAAGACCGTAAGCCGAACGGTAGATGGCGGCTTGAGTGTATCCGGTGCCCCCGAAATCCCCGATGAGGGGCCGGTCGCCGGTGTTCCCGAAGTAGAAACGCGTGCTTTCACGGACGATCCAGAGCGCCGACCCGCGCCGGAAGACGGCGGCTTCGGCCCCGGTTCCTCCGGCCCAGTTTCCCGGCGCGGGCAGGTCGGCGTCGGTTCCGAAATAAAAACGGCTGGTCCCCCGCACCGCCCAGATCCCGTTGCCCGGCCGGAAAAGGGCGATATCGCAGGTTCCGTCCGCGTCGTAGTCCGCGGGGACGGGGCGGTCTCCATCGGTTCCGAAGTAAGTTCTGGTCAACCCCCGTATCAGCCAGAGGCCGGCCGGCGAACGGAATACGCCCAGCTCCGCGGTTTTGTCTCCGTCGTAATCGCCGGAGACCGGGATATCGTTGCGGTTCCCGAAGTAGGCGGTAGTGATTCCCCGGACCAGCCAACGGCCGCTTTCCGGGCGGAAGACCGCAATGTCGCTGGAGCCGTCCCCGTCGTAATCCCCGGAGTTTATCGGAGATAGGGAGTCCGGCGTGGGGGTCGGTTGAGGAGTGGGAATGGCGTAAGCTTTGAGCACCGCCATATGCTGCATGTCCGTGGCTTTGGAATCGCCTTTTTCCACCGGCGGAGGAAGGGGGGAATAGGTCCAGGAGTCGAATACGAGGCCTTCGCTCATCGTCCAAACATCGTCGATGGAGACCTCGGTATGGCGCGCCTCCAGAAGATTGTTGGGCATCAGCCAGTCGTAAGGTTTCGTCCGATCCCGATTGGTGTTGGAGTTCCCGGTCGTATCCACCGGGATATGGCCGCTGACGCTGAGAAAGTGGTTGAAAGCGACCAGCGCGTTCTCGGAGCGGTTCTGGACGTTGAGATCGCCGCCGACCAAAATATAGTCGTCGGGGTTGAAATTGGCGGCCACGTAGGATTCAAGCGCTTTGGCCTGATTTTCGCGGGTGTCGGCGTCGGCCGAAGAAGTCCCCGCCTTGAGGTGGACGCTGACGGCTTGGAGATTTTTTTCCCCCGGAATGTCGATCACCGCCCACACGAAATCCCGGTCGCTGACCGCGGAATCGTTCCACTGCCCCGCGCTCAGGATGGGGAAGCGGCTGATGATGCCGTTGGGAAGGCTTTCCCGGCTTTCCCGGTAATATTGGAATTCCTCCCCGAAGACGTCGTCGACGAAGGAATCGATGGAGCCATCTTCATAGTTGAATTCCTGGATGAGCACGATATCGGGCTGCAGGCCTTTCATGATGTTCATACCCGATTCCTGGTAGGCCTGATGGCCCCCGCTGGTCAGGTTGGCGGCCATGACCGTGAAAACCTCCGCGCGACCCGTGAGCGAAGACCACGAGAAAAAGACGGCGGACAGGGAAATGAGGAGAAAGAGTCTGCGGGGCATTTTTTTATTGCAAACACTCATCGGCTCTGTATATTTGCTCACGGCCATGGATTCTTCGTAACTTCATGGCTACCGGCGAGGTAGCTCAGTCGGTAGAGCAGGGGACTGAAAATCCCTGTGTCGACGGTTCGATTCCGCCCCTCGCCATGTCGCCGTTCCCGCCGGCCTGGATCCGCCAGCGGTCGACGTTCTGTTTCCGAAGTATCTTCTTTTATAATATACAACATCTTCCCTGTTCTCACCGAAGAGTTCCGCGCCGAGGTCGTTTTTTGTGCGGCGGACACGTGCTCCGATACCAGGCTCCGGACAGTTCCAGGCCGTTACGGGTCGAAAAAACCGGCGAATACCCCAGCTCCCGGCGCGCCCGTTCGATACTGAAGCTGTAATCCTTCATAACCTGAGCTATCCGGTATCGGGTTATCAGGGGAGGGGCGGCGGCTCCGGCGCAAGCGAACAGCTTTTCCAGAATGGTCCCGACCGCGAAAAGCGCTCCTGAAGGAAGCGAGCGCCCGGGCGGTTTCACCCCCAGCACCTTCGCGGCCAGGGCCAGAAACTCGGCCCAGGTCATGTCCCGGCCGTCGGTGACGTTGTAGGCCCGCCCGCTCGGGGGCTCCGCCGCCGCCGCGCTGATCACGGCTTCGACAAGATTGCCCACATAGCAGGGGGAAGTCAGGTGCCGGCCCCCGTCGGGGAAGAAGCTCATGCCGCGCTCCAGGGCTCGGAAAAGCGGGTACGTCATCGAAAAATCTTGAGGCCCGTAGACGTTGGAAGGTCTGAGAATGATCAACTTCAGCGAATCCTTGCCTTTCAGCAGCCGCGCTTCGGTCTCGGTCTTGGAGATACAGTAGGGGTTTTCGAAAGGCCGGGAGGGGCAGTCCTCGGCCAACCCCCGGTATCCGTGAAATCCATAGACGACCACCGAGCTGAAATGGATGAAACGGCTTACTCCGGCGTTCACGGCTTCCTCGAAGAGAGCCAGGGAACCCTCGAGGTTGGCGCGCCGAAAATCCCGGTAGCGCCCCCAATCCGAGGAAAGCCCGGCTACATGGACCACGGTGTCGAACCCGGTCAACGTTCCCCGGGGCAGATCGGGAAGCGAACAGCGTACGAACGCGTAATCCGCGTCGAGTACTCTTTTCAGGTCGGAAGTCGGGCGGATCATTCCCACCGCGTCCCATTCCTCGGCCCCATGGAACCGGCGCAGGACATGGGAGCCGATGAAACCGCTGGCGCCGGTAATCAGAACTCTCTTTTTTCCTGGAGTCTTGCCCATCCGTACGATTCCGGGTTATCCTTTGCAGGCATGGTCCGATAAATTTTCACCATAGCACATAAACGGATCGACTGAAAATGACGGAACGACCGATCGCCAACCCGTTCCGGGGAATTCCCGGATATAATTGCTTCGGCTGCAGTCCGGACAACCTCCAGGGCTTGAAAATGGAATTCAGGGAGGAGGGGGAAACAGTGGTTTCCACCTGGGACCCGGCTTCTTATTTTCAGGGATACCTGAACGTGCTTCACGGAGGAATCCAGGCGGCACTGCTGGATGAAATCGCCTGCTGGACGGTATTCGTCAAACTTCGAACCGGCGGGGTCACTTCCCGTATGGAAATTCGATACCGTCACGCAGTTCCGCTGGGCGAGGGTCCGATTGCGATCTATGCCGGCGTCGAAGGCGTCCGGCGCAACCTGGCTCGGATATGGGGAAGAATTCATGACCACAGCGATAGGATCTGTTCCGAGGGGGTCGTCACCTATTTCTGCCTGAAACCGGCCCAGGCCGCCGAAAAGCTCCACTATCCCGGTTACGAGAAGTTTCTGCCGTGAGGGTAGTGTTTTTAGGAAGCGGAGGAGCCTTTCCCACGTCGAGGCGGATGACTTCCTCGGCGGTCCTGCTGCGCGAAGGGGAAATGTTCCTCTTCGATTGCGGAGAAGCCATGCAGTTGCAGTTGGCCCGTTCCCGATTGGGCTGGGCTCGGTTGAAAGCGGCTTTCATCACCCACCTCCATGGAGATCATGTCCTGGGAATCCCCGGGATTTTGATGACGATGGGGTTGGGGGAGAGGACGGAACCGTTTACCATCTACGGGCCGCCGGGCTTGGCCGAGTATGTCCGGCTCACCCGGCGGTTTCTGCGGTTCGGCGTTCCCTATCCCCTGGAGGTGAGGGAAACCGAAGGAGGGGTCCTGCTCGATAACCGGCAGTACAGCCTGGAGGCCGTTCCCGTCGAGCATCGGGTTCCGACCCTGGCTTACCGCCTGGTGGAGAAACCGCGCCCCGGCCGTTTCGATGTAGCTGCCGCGGAGAGACTCGGCGTCCCCCCCGGGCCTTTGTTCAAACGCCTGCAGGAAGGCGCCCCTGTCGTTACTCCCTCCGATACGACGGTTTTGCCCGAACAGGTCCTGGGCTCTCCCCGTCCCGGAAGGAAGTTCGTGTACATGGTCGATACCAGGCCCTGCCGTGAAGGGGTCGATTTCGCCCGGGGTGCCGATCTCCTGATTCACGATGCCATGTTCGACGACGAATTGGCGGATGAAGCCGTTCGCCGTCGGCATTCCACGGCCCGGGAAGCGGCCACGATGGCGGCTTCGGCCGGAGTTTCCCGCCTTCTCCTCACTCACATCAGCCCCCGCTATCAGGATATAAGCACGTTCGTAAGCCAGGCGAGGGAAGTATTCCCCGAAACCAGGGTGGCTCGGGACCTGGATGTCTACGAGATAGCTTTCCGCCAGGAAGAGTAGGAGGAAGTCACGACATGCCGGAATTTACGGTCGAGACCCGCTCCCGCGAAGAATTTATAGAAATCACCGAGGAGGTATCCGGACTGGTGCGGGCATCCGGAATCGAATCCGGTATCTGCGTCGTTTACATCCCGCATACCACGGCCGGTGTCATGATCAACGAGAATGCCGATCCGTCGGTTCAGGCCGACGTTCGGGAGCTGTTGATTCGATTTGCTCCCCCGAACGCCGCCTATCGGCATATCGAGGGCAATGCCGACGCCCACGCCAAAGCGGTTCTGACCGGTTCCTCCGTTTCGCTGATCGTGGAAAAGGGGCTTCTTCATCTGGGGAGGTGGCAGGGAATTTATTTCTGCGAATTCGACGGCCCCCGCACCCGGCGCGTTCTGGTCAAGACCGTTCGGGGTTCCGTTTCGGCTTGATCTCCCCGACCCGGCTCCGGGTGCGGAAGGCCGCCGCCGCCGGTGGCAGGTCAGATCCAATGTCCCTCCTGATCGGGGGCATCTTGACGTTTCCAGATCCCGGCTTCTCGTTCCGCGAGAGCTTCGGCCGCGGTCGATGCTTGTGAAAGGTAAACCGGGATTCCCGCCGCCTCCAGGGTCCGGAACGCTTTCGGCCCGCAATGCCGGGCGACGACGGCTTCAGCCCCACTCTCGACCACGTGGCGCGCGGCTTGAATTCCGGCGCCTTGGGGCGCGTTCAGGTTCTGGTCGTTGGGAAGGAATGAATGTCTCCCGGTTTCGGTGTCGCAGAGGAGAAAACCCGAGGCGCGCCCGAATCGGGCCGCCATGTCGGTATTTATTCCACAGTCCGCGGCTACCGCTACGGCGACGATCATGGGACGTTCCTCCCCGGGCCGCGGTAAGAACAATGACATTCCCGAAACGCGGGTTCGTCCGTTTTCATCGGCCCGAATGTTCGAGTTCGTTTTCGGAGCGTTCGGTGCGCTAACGGTACCGTTCCTTGCGCAATCCCAATTTTTTCATTTTGTTGTAAAGGCTCCTGGAACTGATCCCGGCCCGTTGCGCGGCCGCTCCCAGCCTCCCCTTGGTCTCCCGGAGAACCGATTCCAGGTACGCCTGTTCGACGAGTCCCTGTGTCTCGTTGAGCACCCGATTCAAGGTTTTCCCGCTCCAGGAAGAAGTATCGGTTCCGTAAGGGAACAACGGTTCCAGAAGCGTGGCGCTTCTGAATATCTGCGGCAGGTCGGCGATGGTGATCTCGATCCCTTCGCAGAGGAGGATGGCCCGCTCCAGGACGTTGAATAGTTCCCGAACGTTTCCCGGCCAATCGTAACGGCAGAGCGCCTCCATGGCTTCCTCGGAGATGGCTTCCACCTCGTATCCATGCTGAAGCTGCTGGCGCTCCAGAAAATTCTGGGCGATTCCGGGGATGTCCTCCCGCCGCTGGCGTAGAGGGGGGATGGTCAGGGAGATGACGCTGAGACGGTAGAAAAGATCCTTCCTGAAATTATTCTGGTTGATCTCTTCTTCCAGGTCGCGGTTGCTGGCGGCGATCACCCGGACGTCCACCCAGATCGGCTTTTCGCTGCCCAGCGGCTTGACTTCGTAATCCTGGAGCGTGCGCAGGAGTTTCGCCTGCAGGTGCAAGGGCATCTCGCCGATTTCGTCCAGAAAGATGGTCCCATGGTGGGCCAGCTCGAAGGCGCCGCGCCGGGACCGCGCGGCTCCGGTGAAGGCCCCTTGAGTGTGGCCGAACAGTTCGCTCTCCAGCAACTGCTCGGGCAGAGCGGCGGTGTTGACGGTAACGAAAGGGCCGCCCGACCGGGGACTTTCGGAATGGATGGCCCGGGCCAGATGTTCCTTGCCGACACCGGTTTCGCCCAGAAGCAGAAGCGGGGCGTTGCTGGGGATGAACTGGGTGACTTCCTGCATGAAGACGCGCATGGTGTCGCTGTTCGAGGAGAAATCGGAGAGCTTGGGTCTGAATTCGCGGTTGGCGCTGCCGGTGGTCTTGATGGCGTATTGAACCCTGGACTCGATCACGGATTGGATGGCGTTGGAGATATTGGGCAGCGAAACCCCGGAATAGATGGCCAGATCGGCCCCGGCCGCCACCAACCGGGCCTGACCTTCCGAAGAACTGTCGTCGTGAATGATGATGGTGGTGGGATTTTCCGGAAGTTCGTTGAGCATGGCTATCCCCATTTCCAACGGCTGGGGAAGCAGGCTTTCGCTGATGACGATAATGTCCGCGCAGCTGCGGATTACTTTCTGCCAGGGGGAGCGGTGGTGGCCGAAAGACTCCAGCATCACATCCGACTCGGCCAGCGAGTTCCGAAGTTTATCTTGGAGTTCTTTTTCCGAGATGCAGAGACTGAGGCGGATAAGCATGGTGTCACCTTAATCGGCAATCACGTACTGAAATCTTCCGCGACGGTAACCACAATGCTCTTTCCCGCGGACGCGGTCAAGAGCTATTTCCCCAAGACCGTGCCGAGAACACCGCGTCTTCGGAATAACAATGCCGTTATTCGCCGGATACGGCATGAATTTGCCGAAAATGATCGGCAGAATCTCAATATTCGGTATCGACCGCGGAACTCTGGAGGAAAAACGGTTATCGGCGAGTCGGCTCGAGATTCAAACGGCACATTAATAACCGTAAGCGGTCCACTATATCGGCGAAATCAAACCCCGTGAACGTCGAAAATAACCACGACCAAGGCAATTGGCATATTAATTGCTCAAATTTGGGTGGCAGTAAACCGCCGCCAAACTGGCGAAGGGAAAGCGGACCGAATGATGAGGTTAGAAACCATGAAGGGAAGAAGCGGCAGATCGGGAGAGGAATTCGAACTCTCCGGGTCGAGCGGCGACCACGATGATTTTGGGCGAGGATCGCGGAAACGGCAAACCCGGAACCGGAAGCGGCCGAATCGGCGTGAACGGTTCTATGAAGATGATGGAGAGTCATCAATGATCAATGACTATCTGGAGTTCACCGCGGAGCCTGATGTCAAACGCATCGATAGCATTGAAGACGGTCGCGTTTTGATGGAGCAGGCCAAAGCGGAAGGGGTTTGGGGGCTGGCCGCCGCTATCGACATTTACGGCTGCAACCCCGAGCTTATCCGAGACGCCGAGGCCATTAAAAAGTTCGTCGTCGAACTGTGCGATCTGATCGAAATGAAGCGGTTCGGGGAAACCCAGGTGGTTCATTTCGGCGAGGACGAACGTGTCGCCGGGTATTCCATGGTTCAACTCATCGAAACTTCGCTTATTTCGGCGCATTTCGCCAATCAGAGCAACGCCGTCTATCTCGATGTCTTCAGCTGCAAGCCGTACAACCCGGAGTTGGTGCGCCGGTTTGCGCTCAAGTATTTCGAGGGCATTGAGGCCAACATCCAAGTCGTGTTCAGGCGCTGACCCGGGCTCGCATGATTAAAATCAGCGCAGACCTCCAGCTGTGCGAACAGCTGTGGATGCGGCTGCCCGGAGGCGACGCCAATCTCTTCGATCTCTGGGAAGTACGCCGGTGTTTTCAGGAGTCGTATGGCCGGCGCCCGCGGTTTATGTATGCCGAAACTCCCTCCGGCGAATTGATCGCTTTGTTGCCCCTGAGCGAGATTGAGGAGACCGGCGGCGCCGCTTTTTTCCCCGGCGAAACCTGGCACGGCAAGACCTGGTTGGAAGGCAACCGGATATTCGCGCGGGATAGGCAGGTGCTTTCCGAGATCCTGAGCGAGGTTCCGACCCCGGGGAATTTTCGGTATCTCCATGCCGAATGCCTCCCTCCCGATTTTCAAGAAGCCGAGGAAGACGAGGTTCGCTACCTTTTCTATCCCGGCCGGTACGGGTGCTCTTTCGACGAATACCGGGAAGCTTTCCCTCGAAAATCGCTGAAGCGTCTGGATCGGGAGACGGAATCGCTGAAAGAAAAAGGAGTGAGCTATCGCTGGAACCGGTGGGAGGACGTCGACGAGCTTCTTCGCTTGAATCTGGAGGCCTTCGGAACGGAATCCTATTTCGCCGATCCCAGGTTTCTAGGCGGATTTAACCGGCTGGTGGAGTGGTTGCGCTGCCGCGAGATCCTGCGGGTGACGACGGTTTTGATCGGCGGCGTCGTCGCCGCCGTGGATTTGGGAGCGGTCTGGCGAAACCGGTATACCGTTATGGCCGGGGGAACCAACCCGGAATTCTTGGGCGTCGCCAAGCTGATCAATTTTCTTCATATCGAGATCGCTTGCAAGGAACGGTTCGAATCTCTGGATTTTCTCTGCGGCGATTTCGGTTGGAAACAGCGTTTCCGCTTATCCGGGCAGCAGCTCTACCAGATTCAGGCGCCCGCCGACATGGGTGCGTCGGCTTCTCCCGCGAACGGGACTCCGGATGAACCGGCCTAATCGAGTTCTGGTGGTCGGCACCACTCCCGATTACATCGATTGGTTGCGGCGGGCTCGTCCGGGCCGGGGTCTGTATCTCACCCTTCCGGGCTTGCGGGAAAAAGCATGGGAGCCGCGCCCCGAACCCGACGAGGAACTCCTCTGCGCCCCTGACGATCTCGATCGTACCTCCGACATGCTGAAGGAACACCTGCTGCGACATGGCCTGAAGGCGGCGGGCGTAGTCGCTTACGATTGCGAATACCTGGAAGCCGCCGCCCATCTCGCCCTCCGACTGGGTCTGGAATACCACGATCCCGAGGCCGTGAGGAACTGCCGCAGCAAACTGGCGTCAAAAAGACTCTGGGAGGCAGCCGGCATCCGCTGTCCCCGTTGTCTTCCGGTGGCCGAGTTCGCCGAGGCACTCTCCTTCATGGAACTGACGGGAGGCCGCTGCGTTCTCAAGCCCCTGGGGGGAACCGGCAGCGAGTTGGTTTTCAAGGTCGAAGACGAGACCGACTGCCGTGCGGCATTTCAGGAATATCGCCGGCGGCTTCCGGGAAAACGGGTGTTGGCCGAAGAGGTGATCGAAGGCGAAGAATACAGCTGCGATTTTTTAATGAAAGAGGGGAAGGCCGCGATCGTCCGGGTCACCCGCAAACATCTCTATCCCGGCGAAGCTTTCGGGACCGCCTGGGCCTATGAGTTGGGTTCGGTTCTTCCCGAAGCTTGTCGGGAAGAGGCGCTCGCTCCTTTGGCCGCCCGGGCCGCATCCGTAGTGGGGATCGGCCGGGGAATCTGCATGCTTGATTTTATCGTGGGCCCGGAGGGTCCGGTCCTGCTCGAACTGGCCCCGCGCCCCGGCGGCTCCTGCCTCCCGTTTCTTCTCCGCGCCGCCGTGGATTTGGACACCGTTACCCTGGCATTCGATCATGCCGAAGGCCTGGTTCCTCCCCGCTTCCCCACCGTCCCGCCCCATATGATCGGGCTCTGCCTGCTGGCCCGGCGTCCGGGGATTCTGGAAACGCTCGATGTCTCGGGACTGGCAGCCGATCGGCGGGTCCGTGCGGTCGAACCGCTTCGCCGTCCCGGAACCAGGATCGAGCTCCCTCCCCGGGATTACGACACCTGGACGCTGGCGTATGCCGCCTATCGGCCCGACCCGGGAATACCGGTGGAAAGGCAGAATCGTCAGTTGGAACAACGTCTCGAAGTGACTCTGAGGGCGGAATGAGCGAACGGATCCTGCGGGCGGTACGCGAGCGTTTGGAGAACCCCGGCAGCACGCTTCCGCCGGAACTTCTGAACACCTATGTCGATCGTTTCTTTCGGCGCCGGGAAGAGTTCCTGGCGCTGGCGGAAGCGACCCCCACTCCCCTCTACGTGTTCGATCCGGCCGCGCTGCTCCGCCGCGCCCGGGAATTGCAAACGGCATTTGCGGCCGTTTTTCCGGAATTGAGCGTTTATTACGCGATGAAGAGCAACAACTATCCCGGAATAGCCGGAACGCTTCATGAGGAAGCCGGGTTCGGCGTCGATGTCTCCAGCGGAGTCGAACTGGAGACCGCGCTGACCCTGGGGGTCGCCGATATCGTCTTCAGCGGCCCGGGCAAGACCGGGGAAGAGCACGAACTGGCCTTGGCCCACGCGGATCGGGTGACCGTGCTTATGGATAGTTTCGGCGAACTGGAACGCCTTGCGGCTTCGGCTGCGCTGCGAAAAACCGTCATCCGGGCCGGCGTCCGGGTGACGCCTCCGGGCAGTGCGTGGAAAAAATTCGGGATACCGCTGGAGGAACTCGGCGCGTTCTGGACCCGCGGCGTTTCCCTCCCCGGGATCGACCTTCGCGGGCTGCAATTTCATTCCAGCTGGAACCTCGATCCCCGGGCTCAGATAGCGACCCTGGAGGCGATCGGACGGGAACTGGCATCCTGGGGCGCCGACCTGCGGAGGAGGGTCACGTTTCTGGACATCGGGGGAGGGTTCTGGCCGCCCTGGGGCGAATGGATTCAACCGGGTGCCGCCTTCGCCGGCCGCTTGGGAGAATTGCTGGAAGAAACCATCGAGACCGGTCCCGCCCCGTTCTACAAGGCCGCGGCCGGGATCGGGACCTTTGCCCGGGACCTGGGGCAGGCGGTCGAAAAGGAGATCTTCAAAACCGGCCGGTGTCGGATCTGCCTGGAGCCGGGGCGGTGGGTTTGCCATGAAGCCATGCATATCCTCCTGCGCGTGGTCGACCGAAAGGGGCCGGATCTGGCCATCACCGACGGCGGCACCAACGCAGTCGGGTGGGAGCGGTTCGAGAGCGACTACGTCCCGGTGCTCAACCTCACCCGGCCGGCGTTACGGGAAAACCGTTGTCAGGTCGTCGGGTCTCTCTGTACGCCTCATGATTTTTGGGGGTACAGCTATTGGGGAGAGGGGATCGAGCCCGGTGACGTACTTCTCGTTCCCGACCAGGGGGCATATACCTACAGCCTCCGGCAGCATTTTATTAAACCGGTCCCCGTCGTGCGTTCCTTGGCCGGATAACCCCGCCGCCGGCGGGATCAACCGAAAAGGGCATTCTTGACCTTGGCGGAGTACGCGGGGGAGAGCAGGTCGTCGCAGCATTCCTCGATTTTGCCCCGGATGGCCCCGTAGTCGATGGCCCGGAAAACGTAGCGGATCTTTTCGGGCGAAAGCGAATCGAGCTCGCTTTCATTGCTCCGGATCCATTTTCTGGTTTTTTCCCCGAGCGGTATTCCCAGTTTGGGGCTGTACTTGATGGCGCGCAGGATCAAACGGCCGGAGTTTCCCGGTTTGATTTTTTCCGTCAGCAGCTCCATGGGTTGGTCCCGCCGCTCGTCCAGGATGCTTTCGAGGCCGCCCAGAGGGTTGATGAAGCGGCGCCCCTCGATATCCCAGCCGACCGCGTTGATGGTGAGATCGAAGCGGGAAACCCCCATCTCCGGAGTCGGCTCGTCTCCCGGTTCGATCGATTCTTCCAAACGCCAGATGTCGATCTCGATTTCGGCTCCGCTTCCGGCTATGTCGGGCGAAGGATACCACTTGAAGCCGCCCATCATATTGCGCTTGACGGTTCCCCCGGCGGAGATGACTTCGTCGAGGACCTCCATGGAAGGGCAGTTTTCGACCATGAGATCGACGTCGACGATCATATTCGAAGTTTCCAGGACGAAATCCCGGATGGTACCCCCTACCAGCCAGAGCCGGATCGGGCCCCGCTTCCCGAACTGCTCGTTCAGCCAGCAGATCGGCTTCCAAAACGGGCTTTCCCGGAGCGCCCGGTCGAAGCGCTCCCCCAAATCGCGGACGGCTTCATCGAAATTCATGACTCCTCCTAGGTACGGTCTTATACGAGTCTACCATAACGGGCGCCCTCGGTAAAGAAGGCCGGCAGGGGCCCGGGTCCGCGGGCGGATTCGTGCTCCGACTCGCCGCGCGCCCTTCGCCGCGCCCGTTGACTGGCGCCGGCGGCGGTGGTAGGCTCAACTGCAAAGAACGGAATCGCCGGCGTGGCTTCCGGTCGCCGGCAACGGGAGAAAACTCATGACCCATACCGCTGAGACCAGGAATATGGCCCTCTTCTGCGATTTCGAGAATATCGCGCTGGGCGTGCGCGACGCCAATTACGACCAGTTCGATATCGGTAAGATATTGGAGAGGTTACTGCTCAAGGGGAACATCGTCGTCAAGAAAGCTTATTGCGATTGGGCGCGCTATAAGGAATTCAAGCCGGCGATGCACGAAGCTTCCTTCGAGCTGATCGAGATTCCCCACCTGCGCCAATCGGGGAAAAACTCCGCCGATATCCGCATGGTTGTGGACGCCCTCGATCTCTGTTACACCAAGGAGCATGTGGATACCTTCGTCATCATCAGCGGGGATTCGGATTTTTCCCCCCTGGTCAGCAAGCTCCGGGAGAACAATAAGACCGTAATCGGTGTCGGGGTTAAAAACTCCACCTCCGATCTCCTCATCGCCAATTGCGACGAGTTCATTCACTACGACGATCTGGTCAGGAAAACCCGATCCCGGACCCGATCCCGTACCGCCGCCAACGGGCGCAAGACCGTCCGCGGCCGGGAAACGAAAACTGTTTCCCCATCCGACAACAAAAAAAGGGAAGCGTGGGACCTGATCGTGGAGACGTACGAGGCGCTGGTGGAGGAGCGGGGGGAGGGGGAGAACATCTGGGGTTCCATGATCAAGCAGACGCTCAAGCGCCGCAAACCCGGATTCAGCGAGTCGTATTACGGGTTCCGGTCCTTCGGGCAACTCTTGGAGGAGGCCGAGGCGGCCGGGATCCTGGAGTTGGAGCGCGATGAAAAGTCGGGCGGGTTCATCATCAAGAGCTGTCACGCCGTCTGAAGGTCGGGGGGCCGCCGCGCGCTCTTCGGCGGTGCCCCCTGCCGAAATTATTGACGAACCATGCCGGCAGTCATCGATAAAGAGCAGCTGAAGAGGACCGCCGCCGTTCTGGCCTCCCTTCCCGACCTCCCTTCCATCGACTACTGTTCCGGCCTTTTCCCCCCGGAAGGGGATCCGACGGCGCCGGATTATTTCTTTGCGGTTACGCTTCATCAATACGGCTTCTGGTACGACGACGGGAATAAATACACCCGGCCGATGTACGCCGTTCTGGAAGGGGAGGAGAGAAAAGGATCGGATTTCCTTTTCGGCGCATTCGCCCGGGCGGCCCGGCGCGAGCCTGATTTTCTGCTCCCGCGCGTTCAGAGCCGGATTACCGATGGGCGGTTGGCGGAACTGCTGGCCGACGATTCCGGGATCTGCCCGCTTCCGCTCTTGTCGACTCACGGGCGTTTGGCTCGGGGATACGGCGCCGACATAGTCGCCCGCGGCCTCCGCCCGGGGGCGCTCCTGGCGGCGGCGAACTCCTCCCCCGATCCCCTGAAAACATTTTTGGACCTGGCCGGTTCGTTGACGGGTTATCGGGAGGACCCCTTTCGAAAAAAAATTCTGCTTCTGGCCCTGATTCTCTCCAATCGGCCCGAACGGTTTTTAAGCGCAGCCGATTCACGGCATTGGTCTCCCATCGTCGATTACCATAACCTCAGATGCGCTCTGCGCCTGGGTCTGGTCGAGGTGCGCGACCGGGACCTGTCGGCCAAGCTCGCCGCCCGGACATTCGTTTCCGGAGAAGAGGAGTTCCTGCTGAGGAAGCTGGTCTGGGAAGCGGTCAGGGAAATGATCGCCGTTTCGGGGCGCTCCGTGGGCCAGGTGGACGCTCTCCTTTTCCGGGCCCGGCGTTCCTGCCCGGAAATGACCGAACCGGACTGCCCGAGCTGCATCTTCGGCGGCGTCTGCCGCCGCCGAACCGAACTTTTCCAGCCGGTGTACCGCACCACTTTTTACTAGCCGCCGTCACCTCCCCCAACGTTTGATTCCGACCCATATCCGTGCGAAGGAGAAAAACATGAATCGATATCTGGCGACCGCGATCCTGTTGGGCTACAGCAACGTGTTCATGCTCTTTGCCTGGTACGGGCACCTGCGCAACCTCGCGCAAAGGCCCTGGATCGTGGCGGCCCTGGTCAGTTGGGGAATCGCCCTCTTCGAGTACCTGATCCAGGTTCCCGCCAACCGGGTCGGGCACCAGGTCATGTCGGTGGGGCAATTGAAGATACTTCAGGAGATCGTCACGTTGTCGGTGTTCGTCCCTTTTTCGATCGTCTACATGAAAGAGCGGCTTTCTCTCGATTATCTCTGGGCGGGGCTCTGCCTGCTGGGCGCGGTGTTTTTCCTTTTCCGCGGCCGCCTGCTGGGCGCCTGAAGCGTTCCCGTTTCCCCGGCGGCGGGGCCGGTTCGAGCGAAGATCGGCCGCGGAACCGCGGGCGCACCTCCGCCCGCAGGGCTTATCGGCGAGACGGCCGGCGGGAAAACGGGAGACGAGGATTATTCCCGGGATTTCCCGGAAGGCGCGGCCAGGAGGTTCATCGTCGCTTCATACCCCAAAACCCCGCCGTCGCATCCGAGGCGCATGCTGTCGGCGGAGAGTTCGTCGATGACGGCCACCTCGCCGGCGATCAACCCGAATTCCACTTTGAAATCGACTATGTCGTAGTCGACGAGCAACAGTTCGTTGATGCGGCGCGCGAGGTCGACGACCGTCTCCACCCGCCCGCGGGGAATCCACTGCCGGGTCACCGCCTCGTCGAAGGAGGTGAGGGGGTCGCCTTCCTCGTCGCATTTATAAAAACACTCGGTCAATCCGTTCAGGAAGGAGAGGGGAAGGGCCCGGGGATGCCGGCGCAGATAACTTCCCCACGCACGGTTGCGGACCACGATTTCGAGGGGGAACCGCCGCGCCCGCCGCACCAACAGCACGTCGTCGGCCAGACGCCTCAGGAAATGAGTCTTGATCCCCGCCCCCTCCAACCGGGCAAGAATACGCGCGGCGGCCTCGGCGGTTTTTACGCCTTTGCCCGGTAGGGAAAGGAGAACGCGGTCGGCGCCGGGGTCGATGACTCCGTTTTCGCCCAGGACATGATCCAGGTAGCGGACCTCGAGGGTGTCCGGTTCGGTTCCGGGACCGACCGACTTGGTCTTGCCTCGGTAAACCGCCGCGGCCGTCATTTTCTGCGGGTCCGAGGTGTTGCCGGAGCGGCTGGTCCGGTCGGTGCGGAAACCGTTCCGGGGGCGGGGGCGTCTTGCGCGGCCAGAATCCTCGCCGCCAGGATGGCGGCGTTGACGGCTCCGGGTCGGCCCACCGACATGGTTGCCACCGGGACCCCCGCCGGCATCTGCAGGGTCGAAAAAAAAGCGTCAACGCCGCCTAGGGGTCCGGAAACCAAGGGGACGCCGATGACCGGGATAACGGTCCGGGCGGCGATGGCCCCGGCCAGGTGCGCGGCGCCTCCGGCGCCGGCGACGATAACCCGCACTCCTTCTTCCCGGGCCTTTTCGGCGAACCGCGCGACCGCGTCGGGGTGACGGTGGGCGGAGAGAATTTTCAGACGGAAAGGGACGCCCATCTCCCTCAGCGCCAGGCACGTCTCCCTCATCACGGGCAGATCGGAACGGCTGGCCGCCACGACGGCTACGGCCGCCATCATGGTTCCCGCTCCCGCGCCGACGGTTGCCGGCAGAGATCGTGGGACAGTTTCATCGCGCAGAACGAAGGCCCGCACATGCCGCAGTAGCGCGCGGGCAGACCGCTTCCCGCTTCCTCTCCGGCCCCGCGGTACTCCGCCGCCCGTTCCGGGTCGAGGCCCAGGGCTACTTGGTCGTCCCAGCGGAATTCGTATCGGGCCTTGGCCATGGCGTCGTCGCGGGCCCGGGCCGCCGGGTGCCCTCGGGCCAGATCGGCGGCGTGGGCCGCGATCTTATAAGCGACGATGCCTTCCCGGACATCCTCGCGCCCCGGCAGGCCCAGGTGTTCGCGCGGGGTGACATAGCAGAGCATCGCGCACCCGTACCAGCCGATCATGGCCGCGCCGATCATGGAGGTCATATGATCGTATCCGGGGGCGATATCCGTCACTACCGGCCCCAGGGTGTAGAAGGGCGCTTCTCCGCAAAACCTGGTCTGCATGTCCATGTTTTCCCGGATCAGGTGCATGGGGACGTGGCCGGGACCTTCGATCATGACCTGAACTCCGTGCTCCCCGGCGATGCGGGCCAGTTCCCCCAAGGTGCGCAGTTCCGCGAACTGGGCTTCGTCGTTGGCGTCGGCGACCGCGCCCGGCCTCATCCCGTCTCCCAGAGAAACCGCCGTGTCGTAAGCGGCCAGGATTTCGCAGATTTCGGGGAAACGGGTGAAAAGGAAATTTTCCCGGCCATGTTCCAGGCACCAGTTGGCCATGATCGCTCCGCCCCGGGAAACGATACCGGCCTTCCGACGCGCCGCCAGGTCGATGTGTTTTTTCAGCAATCCGGCGTGAATGGTGACGTAATCGACGC
>DAOSXE010000038.1 GCA_035380285.1 bacterium
TCTTCGCGTGGTTGGGCCTGGTCGCCCTGGGGGGGATCGTCACCGCCGGTTTGACCGGAATGGCCGGGCTCCGTTCCGCTTCGGGGATGTTCAGCGCCCTGGGCAACGTCGGGCCCTGCTATATCTCCCAGGCCGAACTCGGCGCCCTCCCGGCGGCGGTCAAGGCGGTCTATATCGTGGGAATGCTGGCGGGGAGGCTGGAGATCATACCCGTGCTCCTCTTCTTCATCCCCCGTTCCTGGCGTTCGTAGCCGCAGGCGGCCGCAGCGGGCGGGGCTTGCCCGGGGAACCCGCCGCCGCTATACTGTAACCGTCAACGCCAACCGGGAAGGAATGACGTGTACATCATCGTCGCCGGAGCCGGAATCCTGGGCCGGGGAACCGCCCGCCAGCTGATCGCGGATCGGCACGACGTCGTGGTCGTGGACCGCGACCGCGCCGTCTGCGAAACCGTCCACGCCGAAATCGGGGCCATGGCCGTGCACGGCAGCGCCACCGACATCCGGATCCTCGCCGAAGCCGGCGCCGGGAAAGCCGCGGTCATCGTCTGCACCCTTCACAACGACGCCGACAACATCGCCTGCGCCCTGCTGGCCCGGAGCCTGGGCATCCCGCGGGTGGTGGCCCGTCTCCGGGACCCGGGCTACGAAGAGGCCTACCGCGCCGCCGGGATCGCCTCCATCGTGCGGATGGCCGATCTGATGCTGAACATGATCGTGACCGAGGTCGAACAGCCCAAGGTGCGCAAGGTCTGGATCATGGGACGGAACAAGGCCGGGATCTACGCGGTCAAGATCCCCCCTCAGGCCCGGAGCGCCGGGCGTACCATCCGCGAAATCGCGGGCGACCACCGCTTCCCCCGCGACTGCATCGTGGTCTGCGCCTACCACCCCGACGCGGACGAGTACCAGGTTTCACGGGGGGATTACGTCATCCGGGGCGGAGACATGATTTTCTTCGCCGCCGGCGAGCAGGACCTGCGGGCGGTGACGGATATCTTGACCCGAACATGACCGCGGACCCGGCAGCCCGGATCGTGCACGGCCGGGGGCTCTCCTGGCTTGAATTTCGCGGCGGCCCGGAACGCCGCGCCGGATTTTCCCTCAAACCCTACGACGCCGCCGCCAAGACGCCGGAGGAACTCGCCCGGGATTTTTCCCGGGCGGGACGAACAACCGCGGCGGTGGCGCTCTCCCGGCACGTCCACGGGGACCGGGTGATCCGGGTCGAGGCGGCGGGCGCCGTCGACGCCTGCGACGGGCTCGTCACCGCCCGGCCGGGGCTGACGCTGGCGGCCCGGGCCGCCGATTGCCTCCTGATCTTCCTTTGGGACCGGGAAGGCCCGGCGCGGGGCCTCATCCACGCCGGGCGCCGGGGAACCTCCCTGGGGATCGCCGAAGCCGCCGTCGCCGCGCTGGAAGCGGACCTGGGAGTTCCCCCGGAGCGGTTGACCGCCGTCTTTTCCCCCTGCATCCTCACCTGCTGCTATGCGGTCGACCTCGTCGCCGAGAACCGCCGGCAACTGGACCGGGCCGGAGTCGAGAAAGTCGTTTCCCGGCCCCTTTGTACCTGCTGCGGCCGAGATTGGTTCCATTCCTACCGGCGCGGGGACCGGCAGAAACGGATGGTGGGGTGGATCTGAGGCCGGCGCGCCGCCACGGTCTCAAACTTTGACACTTCCCCTCGGATATGTCATATTTTGCAGAGTACGGGCAAGGGGGAAGGCCTTCCCGCTGCCGCAAACGAACACCCGGGAGGTGAGCATGAGAAATCTGATCGTAACCGCCGCGCTGACTGCCGGCCTGCTGGCCGGTGCCGGCGCTCTGTACGGGGCCGACTTCGACGGGGATTCCCGCGACGACATCGCCATCTTCCGCCCCTCCAACGGGCTCTGGAGCGTCCGGGGCGTAACCCGGGTTTATTTCGGCGGCAGCAGCGACACCCCCTCCCCGGGAGATTACAACGGCGACGGCATCGCCGATTTCGCCGTCAACCGCCCCTCCAACGGGCTCTGGGCCGTCCAGGGCCAGACCCGGGTCTACTTCGGCAACTCGGGCACCGATACCCCGCTGATCGGCGGCGGGGGCGGTGAGCGCACCTACGACTACGTGGTCAAGCCCGACGACGGGGACGATCTGGTGGACGCCCTGGAAAGCAACACCTACAAGAGCGTCTTCATCCCCAACGGGACCTACAATGTGAGCGAAGTCATCGATCTCGACAACGTCGAACACGTGGTCGGGGAAGGGAACGGTGCCGTCATCTCCTTTACCGCCGACAACTACTATATCCACGTCACCAGCGACCACTGCATCCTGGAGAATTTCCGCGTCAACGCCGGAGGCTCTTCCGGCAGCAACTATGGGAGCGTCCATATCGACCAGGACTACATCAGCCTCCGCCACGTCACTTCCTATCAGAGTTACGACCGCGGCTTCAGCTGCACCACCACCGCCGAATTCGTGAGCTTCGTCGACTGCCTGGCCCGCAATGCCGCCTCCACCGGCTTCAGCGGCAACGTCAACGACTACATGGCCCGCTACACCAACTGCGTGGCCAAGAACTGCGATTTCGGCTTTGCCGCCTGCCGCAACGTCTCCAGCTGCACCGTGGACGGCGACGGGAACACCGAAACCGGCTTCAGCCTGTGCCACAACGTAACCGGCTGCACGGCCCTCGACTGCTCCACGGCCGGCTTCGCCCTTTCCCTGCGCCTCAGCTGCTGCAGCGCCTTCATGGGCGGCGGCGACTACGGGTTCTCGGTCTGCTCCAACCTCTCCAGCTGCCACGTGGAGGGATCCGCCAGCGACGAGTATTACAGCTGCGCCCTGGTCGACGGCGACTCCTGCGACTGAAACGGACGAAGGGTGCGACCAAGGGGGCGCGGTTCCGACCGCGCCCCCTTTTTTATCCGGTGCGTCCCGGCGCGGGGACGTCTTCCCTCCCGAAGGCTCATCGGGTATACTCTTAATCGGGTCAGTTGAAACAGCGAGGCGGAAACGATGGTCTACCTTCTCGCCGCCGCGGCCGCCGCCGGGCTGGCCGGAACGGCGTTGATCTACAACCGGCTGGTGGCGTCCCGCAACCGGGTCCGGGAAGGCTGGAGCGGAATCGACGTCCAGCTCAAACGCCGGCACGACCTGGTCCCGGCCCTGGTGGCCGCGGTCGCAGGATACCGCGACCACGAGCGCACCGTCCTGGAAGAAGTCGCCCGGGCCCGTTCGAACTGCCTGGCGGCGCAAGACCTCCCGGAACGGGCCCGGGCCGAAAACGACCTCGCCCGCAGCCTGAAATCCCTCTTCGCGGTCTCGGAGGCCTATCCGGAACTGGCCGCCGGGGCCCAGTTCCTGTCCCTGCAGCAGCGGCTCTCGGAAATCGAGGACGCCATTCAGATGGCCCGCCGCTACTACAACGGCGCCGTCCGGGACTACAACATCCTCATCGAGAGTTTCCCCTCGTCGCTGGTCGCCCGCCTGGGGGGATTCGCGCCTCGATCTTATTTCCAGTTGGACGACCCCGGGGAACGGGACCGGCCCGGGGTCGGGGAGGAACTGCGGTGAAACGGGCGGCGGCAGCGGCGGTCCTGCTCCTGGGCGCGCTCCGGGCTGGTGCCGCCGAGCGCATTCTCGACTTCGACTCGGAGATCGTGGTCAACGCCGACGCCTCCCTGGACGTCACCGAGATGCTCCGGGTCCGGGCCGAAGGGGCCGCGATCAAACGGGGGATCTACCGGGATTTCCCGGTGCGCTACACCCTGCCCTCCGGGCTGCGCCGGACGGTCGGTTTCGAGGTGGTCTCGGTCGAGCGCGACGGACATCCGGAGCCCTACCGGACCCAATCCTCCGGGGATTACGTCCGCGTCCTCATCGGCGACCCCGACCGTTTCGTGCCCTCCGGGGAACACTCCTACCGCCTCCGCTACCGCACCGACCGGCAGCTCGGATTTTTTCCCGACCACACCGAACTTTATTGGAACGTGACCGGGAACGACTGGGCCTTCCCCATCGACCGCGTCGAAGCCCGGATCCATCTTCCCCCGCAAGCCGGCGTTTTTACCGCGCTGGACGCTTTCATCGGCAAACGGGGGGAAACCGGAAAAGCGTTTACCGCCACGACCGACCTCGAAGGCGCCGCGGTATTCCGCGCCACCCGGCGCCTCGACCCCGGGGAAGGGCTGACCGTGGCCGCGGCCTGGCCGGCCGGGGTCCCGGCGGCGCCCCCGGAACGGCCGGGAAGGGTGATCCTCGACAATCCCTTCCTCTCCCTGGGAGGGCTGCTCGCCGCCGCCCTGCTCCTTTACTATATCGTCGTCTGGGCCGCGGTCGGGCGCGACCCTTCCCGGGGGACCGTCATCCCCCTCTTCGAACCGCCCGACGGCATTTCGGCCGCGGCCTGCCGGTACCTCCTTAAAATGGGGTACGACCACAAGGTTTTCGGCGCCGCCGTTCTGGGGTGCGCCGCCAAGGGGCATTGTTCCATAACCGAGGCGAAGGGCGTCTTCACCCTGGAGAAATCCCCGGCCGAACGGCCGAAAACGCGCCTGGACGGAGGCGAACGGGCGGTGTTCTCCGCGCTCCTGGGTGCCCGGGAATCGATCAAGCTCGAAACCGACAACCACGCCGCCGTCGCCCGGGCCCGGAAAAAATTGAAGGAAGTCCTGCGTCATTCCTACGGCAAGTATTTCCGGACCAACTCCCTGTATTTCTACGGCGGGGTGCTCGTCTCCGTGCTTGCCCTCTGCTGCTTCATCCTCTCCTCCCCCCAGATCCTGGTGGGGATAGTGCCGATGGGCCTGGGGGGAATCTTCGCGGCGGTCTTCGGGGGGATGCTCCGGGCCGAATGGCGGAAAAAACGGGCGGGAGGGAAAGGTTCGGGTTTCGGAATCGCCCTGGGCGTCGTCTTCTTCTTGTTCGCCATGATTTTCGTGGTCTTCGGCACAGCCGTGATGGCGCGGAGCCTGAACTACCCGGTGTTGGGGGCGGTCTCCCTCCTGGTGATCCTCAACGCGGTTTTCAATTTCCTCCTCAAGCAGCCGAGCCCGGCCGGCCGCGCGTTGATGGACCGGATCGAGGGGTTCAAGCTTTTTCTGGGGGTCGCCGAAAAAGACCGGCTCCGCTTCGTCTCCCCCCCGCCGATGACCAGCGAACTCTTCGAATGCTACCTCCCCTACGCCGTGGCCCTGGGCGTGGAACAACCCTGGTCGGAGCGGTTTTCGGCCTTGCTCGAACGAAGCGGACAAGCCCCTTCCTCCCGCACGGTGTCGTGGTATTCGGGGAGCACCGGGTCCTGGCTCTCCCTGAACGGGATCGGGGCGGCGGCGACGGCCGCCGCCTCGGCCCCGTCCTCCACCTCGGGGTTCAGTTCCCCCGGGTCTTCCTCGGGGTTCGGCGGGGGCGGGTTTTCCGGAGGAGGAGGCGGCGGAGGCGGCGGCGGCGGGTGGTGACGGATTCGAACCCGGCAGAGGACATAGGAGGTAGGCCATGCAGGAAACCAGGGAAGAGCGCGTTCACGAGGAACTCGAGGATCTACTTCAGGAAGTCAACGACTTCCGCAAGGAAAAGGAGCAGGTCCGCGCCATCGTCGGCAAAATCGGCGGAGTCCCTTCCCGGACCACCAAGGTGCTCAACGGCGCATTCATCGTTTTTTTAGCGGTCATCCTGACGTTTTCCGTCTTCATCGACGACGCGCGCATTCACTGGACGCTGGTCGACATCGCCATCTTCGCCGTTTCCCTGAAACTGATCTACCTGATCCACAAACAGTCCCAGGTCAACCACCTCCAGACCTGGATACTGTCCTCCCTGGAATGGCGGATCAACGAAATCCTCAAGGAAATGCGGGAACTGGGGCGCCAGACCCCTAAACCGGGTCAATGACCGAACCTCAGGCCCCGGCGATGGGGATGACGCAGATGAACTCCAGGGGCTCCTGATAGGGGTTGAGAAACTGGTGCTCCTCCCCCGCGGGGATGAAAATGCTCCGGCCCGGTCCGATCTTGAACTTGCCTTCCGAACCGGAATAGACCACCCCCTCTCCCCGCGTGATCCGGACCAGGTGTTCCCAGGGGTGGGAATGCATGGGGGTATGGCCCCCGTGCTCCACCCGGAAAAGCCGCATCACCACCTGCTCGGCGCCGTCTTCGGGACCGAGCAGCACCACTTTGGTCACCCCTTTCGCCCCCGGGTCCTCGACTGCGCGCGCCTTGAGGCGTTTCTCAGATTTTATCTTCATTGGTCCGAACGGGTTTTTGGGCCGCCGTGGAATCGCTCTTCGCCCGTGGCTTATATGATATGCGTCCGGGCGTCCGACGTCAACGGGGAAACCGCCGCCGCGCGGCGGCAAGGTCAGACCGTGAAGAGGTCGCCGCTGAGGTAGCGCTGCCCGGAATCGCAGAGAACGGTGACCACGATCGCTTCGGGCCCCAGGCGCTCCGCCGCGGCCCAGGCCGCGTGAAGATTGGCTCCGGAACTGATCCCGGCCAGAATCCCCCGGCGCCGGGCCGCCCAACGGGCGGCGGCCGTCGCTTCGTCCCCCGTCACCGGGCTGACCCCGGTCAGCAGGTCCGGATCGAGGTTGGGGGGGATGAATCCGGCCCCGATCCCCTGTATCCGGTGGGGGCCGGGCTTCCCCCCGGAGATGACGGGGGATTCCCGGGGCTCGACGGCGATCAGTTCCACGTCCGGCCAGACTTCACGCAGGGCCCGCCCCACGCCGGTCAGGGTCCCCCCCGTCCCTACCCCGGCGACGAACGCGTCCACCTTTCCTCCCGCCTGAGCGACGATCTCGGGCCCGGTCCCCCGGTAATGCGCCTCCGGGTTGGCCGGATTCGAGAACTGATCGGGAATGAAGGCCCCGGGGATGGACGCGAGGAGGTCCCGTGCGCGGGAGATCGCCCCCTTCATGCCTTCCCCTCCCGGCGTCAGGATCAGCTCCGCCCCCAGAGCCGCGAGCATCTTCCGGCGCTCCAGAGACATGGTTTCGGGCATGGTCAGGATCAGGCGGTACCCCTTCTCCGCCGCCACCATGGCCAGAGCGATCCCCGTGTTCCCGCTGGTGGGCTCGATCACCGTCCCCCCCGGCCGGAGGTCGCCCGCGCGCTCCGCCGCTTCGATCATGGCCACGGCCGGGCGGTCCTTGACGCTCCCCGTGGGGTTGAGCAATTCCGCTTTGGCCCAGACGCGCGTGCCGGCGGGGCCCGGAACCTCGATCAGCGGGGTTCCCCCCACCGCTTCCACCATCGTCACTTTCTCCGTTCTCATCGATTCCACCTCATTGTTCGAGCGGTTTGGGCCCGGTACGCTCCGGCGCCGGGAGGCCGTAGTTGGCGGCGATCCGCCGGTCGGCTTCCCCGAGCCCCTCCGCCCCCAGCACGATCTCGCGGCCGAAGTCGCTGAAGCCGAAACGGTGAAAACCCCGGAGGGGACGGGCGAGGGCCGGTTCCAGATCCTCCAGCGAGCGGATGGGGACCCCGTTGACGGCCACGAGTTCTTTTTCCCGGAAATCCTGATAGCCGATATTGACCGGATCGGGAAGCACGGTGTTGAGAACGACCAGACGGCGGCGCCCGTCCGGGCGCTCGTGGAGTTGGAACGTATAATAATAAAGCATGAACTCCGGTGCGTTCTGGAGCCAGTCCCGGCCCCACTCCTCCAGGTACCCCTTGGTCACTTCCTGGAAAACCAGACCTCCGACCACCCGGTAGGGCGGGGGTTCTCCGTACCCGTATAAAGGAATGAAAAGCCCGTCTCCGGTCTCCCGCTTGAGCGTCAGTTCCTTGGAAACCTTCTCGCCGGCCCGGAAAATCTCGACTTCGACCCGGTCGCCCGGGCCGAAATGCCGGGAGAAGAGGTCGCCGAACTCGATCTGGCCCCACCGGGGATCGAGGTAGTAACCGCGGGCGTCGATCGCCCGGCCGGCGACGGAGAGAAGCACGTCGCCGGGCTCGAGCACCCCGGCCGCCGAACCGGACGGGTAGACGGAATCGATATAGACCCCCTTCCCCTCCGGAGGCAGCCCCAGGTAGGACCTGAGGTCGGGGCTTTCCAGCCCCGTGCAGTCGAAGCCGTGTCCGGCGAAACCGAGATAGCCCTCGGGCCGGGCGGATTCGAGAAAGCGTCTGATGATGGCGGCGGGGATGATCGTCATGTATTCCTCGTCGGCCTCGTAGCTCATGCTCAGCCCGGTCAGCCCCCTCGCCGAAAAAACCCCTTCCGACCACCCCCCGCCCCGGCCTTCGAAGTTGACCGAGGCCCCGAAGCGGAGATAACGGTTCAACCCCAGGAAATACGAGCCGACTTCGATAGTGACGATCCGGGCCGGGAGAAGATGGAGGCGCCCGCCCTCGTCGAAAACGGCGATCTCCACCCGCTCGCCGACGGCGGCGTCTTCGTCGAGGGAAACCGGGACCATCCCCTCGAGGTAGCCGGCTTCGTCGACGGAGAGGAGGGCGAGATCGACGTCGTAGTCCACCACCCGTACCTTGGCCGGCACGTTGTTCTGCGCCCCCGGCCGTTCCACCTTGATCAAGGTGTAATCCCTGATGATGTCGGCCGTGGTCAGGATATCCCCCGACGGAAGCAGACAGCCGTAGGCGTGCCGGTGCTGTTCCTTCTCCTTGCGCCAGGGTCGGCTCTGGTCGTATTCCTGGTAGGTCACCGAGAGTTCGACCACGGAGAGGGCGGGGTCGGGGGCCGCCTCCCCTCGCGCCGGCGTCAGCAGAACCGCGAAAACGCCCAGGACGGCGGCCGCCTTCATCGCTCCCCTACCCCCACGGCGCCGGCCCGGGACCGGTCCCGGGCGATGCCGTAGCGCCGCAGGACCTCGTCGTTGCCCTTCGCCACCGCCGCGGCGTTCAATACCAGCGGAGCCTGGTCCCCCTCGAACTCGATGATGTGGTAGGCTCCCCGGTTCTCTTCCAGGGCGGCGATCAGGCCGTCCAGGCCGGCGACCGGCCGGCCGTCGGCCCGGACGACGATCAGATCGCGCAGGCCGTCCACGTACCGGTTGAACGCGGCGGGGAGTACCCGGACCAGAACCACGGGTTCCGGGCGAACGCGGCAGAGGCGGTCGCGGTAGTAACCGTAATAATAATGCAGCAACCTGCGGTCGGCCGTCGTCCGCCAATGAGCCCCCCAGGTCTCAAGATAGTCGCGGGAAAGAGGCTCGAAGACCAGACCGCCGAAGACGAAGTAGTCCGGACCGCGGTCGTATTCTTTTCTTCTTTTCATGCCGTCGGAGGGGCTGGAGAGAACGACCTCGACCTCGCGGGCCTCCGCGGAGCGCAGGACCTCGAACCCGACCCGCTCCCCGCATTGTTTTCGTTCCGCCACTTCGTCCAACCGGTAGCTCCGGCCGTCGAGAAGAATGGTGCCGTCGTTGCGGATCGAATACCCGTCGGCTTGCAGGAGGATATCCCCGGGGAGAATTTTCCCGTAAGCGCTGCGGCCCTCGACGACGTCGTTCACCACCACCCCGGAGCGGCCCTCGGGAAGTTCCAGAAAAGCCCGGTAGGCGGGGTTGATCAGCTCGGCGGCGACGATGCCCAGGTCGGGGTAGCCGTCGTAGCGCCCGTCGGCTATGTCCTCGAAAAAATGGGCGATGACCGTGGTCGGGATCACCTGGCCCACGTTCTCCGAACGGAATACCGCCTGGAACGCGATACCGACGATCTCGCCGGACTGGATGACGGGGCCGCCGCTGTTGCCGGGGTTGATGGCGGCGTCGATCTGAAGGATGAGGTGGGTGTCGTTGCCGGAATGGCTGTAGGAGGCGTAATCGACACGGGAAACCACGCCCTTGGTGACGGTGACGCGCTCCCCACCCTGGGGGAACCCGTACACCTCGACCACCGAGCCCAGGGCGGGCAGCAGGCTGCTCAGCGGCAGGGGGACGGTCCCTTCGAAGAATTCGGGGTCGGCGACCGTGAGCAGGGCCAGGTCGCAGTCGTGCCCGATGAAGGCGACCTCGGCCTGGTAGGTCCCGGGCGAGTTTTCCTTCTTCAGCTCCAGGTACCGGGAGAAACTGACCGCGTGGGCGCTGGTCAGGATCCGGTTGCCCTCGACCACCGCCCCGGAACCGCGCTGGACCTGAAAGGACTTGGGGTTCCAGGGAGAATCGTAATCCGGAGCCTGGCTGACGTTGATGACCTGCACCACCGACCGGGCGGGATCGAAGGGCTCGGCCGGCGCCGGGGCCGCCGCCAGAGCCACCCCCGCCAGAACCATTCCCGGACCGATCATCTCGAACCGTTCCGCGGCGGCGGAAAAGACGACATCAGGGCACTTCCTCGATCGTGCTCAACACCTTCGGTTCGTCTCCCGGTTCCACCGGGTAGGCGGTGATGAAGACGGGGGAGTCTTCCGGCACGAACAACGCCAGCGGGAATTCCCCGGTTTCGGCGTTGAAAAGGCCGGCGTTGGCGGTGTCCTGGAGAACGCTCCGGGTGGAGCCGGCGTCGATGTAGACCGAAATCCGCGGGTCGCCGGCGGGCAGTTCCCCCATTCGCCGGAAGCGCAGGCGCAGGTCGGCCTTGCGCTCCCCCAGCAGCTCGATTTCGAAAACGTCGCCTTCGTCCAGTTCCCACTCGTCGTCCAAGACGAACGGGGACCAATAGCACTGCACCCGCTCCCCCGGGGCGCGGACCGGGGTGGGGCTGGGAGCCGGGGCCGCCGGCGTCCAGTCGGGGAAATCGGTGGCGAGCAGGCCGGCGAAGTAAGCGGCCGAGGAGAGCGATTCGCGCGCCGCCAGGTACTCCCCGCGCTTGAGCGCCTCCATCCCTTCCACGGCCTTGGAGTAGGAGTTGTCGTAGAGGATTCGCCCCGATTCCTGGGCGGAGGCGGCCGCCCCCCAACAAGCCAGGATCGCCACTGCCCACCGAAGTACTTTCACGGCTCTGCTCCTTGCTGCTGAATTGCCCGGGATCTTGTTGTAGAGTATACGGCGGCGGGAGCGCGGAGGCAAAGATGTTCCAGACAGTCGACGACCGGACAATCGCGGCCCTGGCGGAGATCGTCGGGGAAAGCCGGATCCGGACCGATCCGGAGGCTCTCGAGGAATACGGGCGCGACGAGACCCCGGGGCTCTTTTCCGCGCCCGGCGCCGCGGTCTTCCCCGCGGACGCCCTCCAGATCGCCCGCATCCTCGAACTGGCCGCACGCGAAAACGTCCCCGTCACCGCGCGCGGGGGGGGAACCGGGCTGGCCGGCGGAGCCGTCCCCTCCCCGGGGGGGATCGTCCTGGCCCTGACGGGGATGGACCGGCTGGTGGAGATCGACGAGGAGAACCTGACCGCGACGGTGGAGCCGGGGATGGTGACCGAACGCTTCCGGGACGCCGTGGAAGCCGTCGGCCTCTACTACCCCCCCGACCCCGCCAGCCTCGATTCCTGTACGATCGGCGGCAACCTGGCCACGGGTGCGGGAGGGGCCCGGGCCTTGCGCTACGGGACCACCCGGGATTACGTGGTGGGCCTCGAAGCCGTGGTCCCCGCCGCCGGGACCGTGGCCTGGGGGGGGAAATCCCGCAAAAACGCTTCCGGCTACAACCTGGCCCAGCTCCTGGTCGGTTCGGAAGGGACCCTGGGCGTCATCGTCAAAGCCGTCCTGCGCCTCCTCCCCCTTCCCCCTGAACGCGTCACCCTCTGGGCCTCCTTCCCCGATCTGGAACGGGCGGCGGCGGCGGTGGCCCCCCTGCTCAAATCCGGGGCCGACCCCGCCGCCCTGGAGCTGATGGACCGGGGCTCCCTGGAGGCCGCCGCCCGGATCGAGGACGCCGGGCTCGGGCGCGGGGGCGAAGCCTTCCTCCTGATCGAGTTGGAAGGGAGGGGGGAGGTCGAACTGCCCTGGGAGGAGACCGGAAAGATCTGCGCGGAGGCGGGGGCGGCGGACGTGCTCGTGGCCGAGGACCGGGGGCTGCGGGACCGCGTCTGGAAGACGAGGCGCTCCATCACCGAGGGGCTGCGGCTGCTCAGCCCGGTCCATTCCAAACAGGACGTTTCCGTCCCCCCGGCGGCGATTCCCGCCTTCATGCGCCGGGCCCGGGCCGCGGCCCGGGCGGAACGCCTGGAAACCGTCTGTTTCGGGCACGCCGGCGACGGCAACATCCACCTCAACCTGCTCGGGGCCGGGGTCCCGGAAGCGGAATGGCCCGGCCGCAAAGCCCGGGCGGAGCGGCGCTTCCTGGAGGAAGCCCTGGCCCTGGGCGGCGTGATCTCGGGCGAGCACGGCATCGGGCTGGCCAAGCGCGGCTACCTGGCCCTGGGGTACTCCCCGCCCGCGATCGGCCTGATGAAAGCCCTCAAGCGCGCCTGCGACCCCCGGGGCATCCTCAACCCCGGCAAGATCTTACCATGACCCGCCGGTGGATAGTCGCGGCCGGGATCGCCGCGGCGGCCGCCGCCGCCTTTGTCGTCTTCCGCCCCCGGCCCGCGCCTCCCAACCTGGTCCTGATCTCCATCGACACCCTCCGGGCCGACCGGGTCTCCTGCTACGGCTGCGAGACCCCCACCACCCCGGTCCTCGACCGCTTCGCCGACGGCGCCGCCGTCTTCACCGACACCATAGTCCAGTCCCCCTGGACCCTGCCCTCGCACATGTCCCTCTTCACCTCCCTCTACCCCTCCACCCACAAAGTCGGGGCCGCTTCCCGGACCCTCGATCCCGCCGTCGTCACCCTGCCCCTCCTCCTCCGGGAGGCGGGCTACGCCACCGCCGCCTTCGTGGACGCCGCCTTCCTCTCCTCCCGCTACGGTTTCAGCCGGGGTTTCGACCTCTACGAAAACGCCAAGGGCCGGGGCATCGAAACCGTCCTGCCCCGGGTCGAGTCCTGGCTGAAAACCGCCCGGCGCGAGCCGTTCTTCCTCTTCGTGCACGTCTTCGACTGCCACTGCCCCTATACTCCCCCCGACGACGTCGCCCGGCGCTTCAGCCCCGACTACGACGGGGATCTCGACCTGAGCGGGCGCTGCGGCTTGAGCGGATTCGAGGACGCCGACCTCGACGAGGACGACGTCCGCTATATCTCCCAGCAGTACGACGGCGAGGTCTACGCGGTGGACCGGGGCTTGAGCCGCCTGCTCGGGCTGCTGGAGAGCCTGGGGCTCTTCGAGAACACCGTCGTCGTCGTCACCTCGGACCACGGGGAGGAGTTCATGGAGCACGGCCGGATCGGGCATACCCGCTCGCTCTACCGCGAACTCCTGCAGGTCCCCCTGATCGTCCGGCCGGCGGGCGGGGGTACGGGCAGGAAGATCGACCGCACGGTCCGCGGCATCGACGTCGCCCCCACCCTTCTCGACCTGCTGGGGCTGCCCGTTCCCGAGACCATGCAGGGAAGCAGCCTCCGGCCCCTCCTGGAAGGAGACGACGGCGGCCCCGCCCCCGCGGTCTACGGCGAACTGAACGAGCTGGCCCTGATCCGGACTTTGATCGACGGCGGCTATCAGTACATCGCCAACCGGGACCGGGAGACCGAGGAGCTCTACGACCTCCGCCGGGACCCCGGCGAAACCCGCAACCTGGCGGCGGAGCGGCCGGAGGTCGCCCGGAGCATGCGCCGGAAACTGGAGGAGATCGAAGACCGGGCCCGGCGGGCGGGGGCGGCCTTCAGCCCGGGCAAGACCGACCTCTCCGGGAAAACCGTCCGGGAACTGAAGGCCCTGGGCTATCTGCAGTGAGGCAGGGGTAAGGGGTAAGCGCTAAGGGGGAAGGCGGCAAAATCCGAGGCTGGGTTACCTGTAGTGAGGCGGAGGGAGGTCGGCTCGGGATTCCTCCCAAGTTATCGCTTAGACAACTCCGCCTTCGTCAACGCTTCCGCTATGCGCAACGCCTGGAGCCGGTTGCGCTGCAGCGCGTGATGGGAGGTTCCCGGCGCAAACTTCGCCTGCGCCTTTTCGGCCCTGCCGATCATCGAATCAATTGCGCGGAGGGCTTCTTGCAAATCGCTCGGCGCGACGCCGGCCGGATCGGCGGCGGCCTTGGTCATCAGGACAGAGGCAATGCGCAAGGCCTTGAGGTTGTCCCGTAGCATCGTATGTTGCCAGGTTCCCGGGGCCAGCTTCCGGTGGGCCTTTTCGGACTTGCCGATCAGTGAGGCGATCGGTCGCAGCGCTTCCCGCAATTCATCCGTCGTATAGTCGGTTGGACGCATCGAGCCTCGGATTTTTCACGGGCCAGGCGGATATTCCAGCTTAACGCTCGGCACAGCCCTCGTTTCCCGGCGCAAAAGACGGGGGCGGCTCATTCCCGCTCCGCGAGAAAACGCTTGTAGACCCTGTAGTGCTCGGTCTCCTTGTAGCCGACGTGGCGCACGGGAACGTGGTCGAAGCTGTAGATCCGGGCCCCGGCACAGGCGAGAAGGAGCGGGGAGTGCGTGGCGACAATGAACTGGGCCTGCCCGGCGCGCCCTTCCTTCTCCAGGATGTCGAGCAACTCCAACTGGCTCCGGGGCGAGAGCGCCGTCTCGGGCTCGTCGAGCAGGTACAGCCCCCTGATCTTGTAGCGGGCCCGGAAGTAGGACATCATTGACTGCCCGTGGGACTGCGTCACCAGCGACTTGCCTCCGAAGTAGTCCAGGTGCCGCCGGTCAGCGACCGCCCAGCCTTCCAGCGAATCGGCGAAGTCCCGGAACGTCTCGGACCCGAAGTAGGAGCCGGGGACTTCGCCGTCGCTCCAGTCGAGGCCGAGGCACCTGTCCAGCAGCGCTTCGTACGGATTGACCCGGCAGCGGGCGCCGGCGGCCTGACTCCAGATGTGGATGCCGCAGGCGCGGGCGATGGCCTCCAGGAGCGTCGACTTGCCGGTGCCGTTCTCCCCGACGAAGAGCGTGACCGGCGTGCTGAACGACACGGCGTCGGTCTCCGTCAGAACCGGCAGGTTGAAGGGGTAGCGGTCACGGGTCGGGAACTTTGCGTGCTGAAGCGCGACGCGGCGCAGATGGATGGTCATACGATCGGACGTCCCTTCAAAATTCGGCGGTTACGGTTGTCGGTTTCGGCGGCTTTCTTCCGTCAGCTGTCTAAATGACGACTTCCACTCATAACAATTTTGCGCCTAACGGGATATCCTTATCGGGGATGCACAGTACGACATCGCCGTTTTGTCCGTGGAATCCCGTTACCAAGCATTCGGATATCATCGGCCCGATTTGCCTTGGAGGAAAATTAACGACGGCGACGACAAGCTTGCCGAGCAATTCATCGAGTTCATACAGGTCGGTGATGTGGGCACTGGATTTCTTGACCCTGATGTCCGGCCCGAAATCGACAGTCAGTTTATAGGCAGGTTTCCTTGCTTCCGGAAATTCTTCCGCTTGTATGATTTTTCCGGTTCGCAATTCGACCTTTGTGAAGTCGTCCCAGCGTATGCTTTCCATTTTGGTTTTCATGATCTTTCTTCAGCCAACGGCCGAATTTTTCAAGCCGCCCGGTAATCCCCTCGTTACCGCGGCATCAGCGCGAATACCCCCCAGCCCAGGTATTCGCGCGTGTAAGCGGCGTAGCGCTCGGGTTCCGAGGTCAATTCGGCTCGAACATCCTTAGCCGACTCGTCGCCGGGATTGGCTTCAAGCCATCGACGCATGGTGAGCCATTTGGCCGCCTCGTATCTGTCCCAGTCGTCTTGGTCGGCCAAAACCATTTCCACGACGTCGTAGTTAAGGCGGCCGAAAGACGCCAGAAGTTGCGGAAGCGCGAGAAAGTCGGAGATTGAGTTGACAAGGCACCCCTTGGCAACATCTTCCGTCGGCGGTAACTGCCGCCAATAGGGCTCGCCGATGAGGAT